>NZ_BAAABH010000005.1:0-159870 GCF_054767855.1 Clostridium sp. CTA-19
GGTGCACCAGACAAGGACGTCGCTTCTCCGGGTAGTCATAAAAATCAGATAAAAATCTATTTAGAGTTTCTTTGAAATTTTCACAGACTAGCATTTTAAATTTTTCATTATTACTTTTTAACACTATAAATTTAGAATTTTTAGGCTTAGCCTTACGCCTACGGGGTTCCAAGTTGACTTTTAAAATTATCCATTCCAAAACTTGGATACCTAAAATAGTGAGACATGCTCCAAATCACTTAGAATTCAACACTACATTTTATATAAAAATATTTTAAAGTTAGTGAATAAATTTAAATTTGAGCTTGTTTCCCTATAACATACTTTAATTTAAATTTTTAATATATAATCTTCAATGTAATTTTTAAAGTATATGTGTACTATAATATTTATAATTAATATTATAACATTATTTTAATCATTGGTAAAAAATGTATTTAATTAAAATTATGTGAATTATTTAAAAATTTATAAATATGTATTTTGTGAGGTGAAAATATATTATGAAATTAGCATTAGCTCAAACAAATATTAAATGGGAAGATAAAATATATAATATTAACATTGCTAAAAAATTCATATTAGAAGCAAAAAATAAAAATGTTGATTTAATTCTTTTTCCTGAAATGTCCTTTACTGGTTTCTCATTTAATGTAGAAAATTTAGGTGAAGATGACGACTTTACTATAGATAAAATCAAATTAATATCAAATGAATATGATATAGCCATTGGTTTTGGCTATATAAAAAAATGCTTTCATGAAAATACTTTATTAGGTAAAAATAAATATATAGTAGTTTATAAAAATAATATTATTTCTAATTACACTAAGATACATCCATTTTCATTTTCTAATGAAGATAAATATTTTATTTCTGGTTCATCTATAGTTTTCAGCTCTATTAAAGATATTACTTTTTCAACCTTTATATGTTATGATTTAAGATTTCCAGAAATATTTCAAATTGCCTCTAGAAAAGCTGATTTAATAACGGTAGCTTCTAATTGGCCCATAGACAGAATTGATGATTTCAAATTACTTCTTAGAGCTCGTGCAATAGAAAATCAGTGTTATATAGCTGGTATAAATAGAACTGGAGCTGACCCTTTCTTAAATTATAATGGTTCTTCTTGTATAATTGATCCTTTTGGAAAAGAAATTATTTCTATTGAGAACTCCGAACTTTTATTAGTAGCAGACATAGATAAGAATTTAGTTTTAAATCACCAAAAAAATTTCCCTTTAAAAACTGATAAAAAATACAATTTGTATAATAAATATAATAATTTATTATATTAAAGTTAAGTTCTCTAATTCAAAATTAGAGAACTTAACTTTATCTAAAACTTATTTAATTTTATGTCAAACTTACATTTACTATAATATATAAGTAAATACGTCTTCATTTCTTTCTGGTGCTACTGGTTGTTCACAATCCTTATAACCTAGTGCTACCGCATAATATGGTTTATAACCTTCTTTTAAATTTAAAATTTTAGCTTCTTCTTTATTTTCAAAGAAGTATGAAACTAATCCATTCCATAATGAACCTATATTTAAGCTTTCTGCTGCTATAAGCATATTTTGTATAGCTGCACTACAGTCTGTAAGTGGTGAATATGCACCCTCTTTACCAGAAACTATTACTACTGTAGGTGCATTATAAAAAAGAGGTCTATTTTTAGATCCTAATTTTGAAATCCATCCTATTTCTGAATTTTTCATAGACTCATTAGCTACTTCACTAATTTTATTTAAAACCTCTTTATTTTGTATTACTGTAAAATGCCATGGTTGGTCATTATGACCTGTAGGTGCATATATCGCTGATTGTATTATTGCATTTAATTCTTCTTTAGTTATTTGATTTTCTTTAAATTTTCTTATGCTCCTTCTATTTTTTATAGCCTTTAAAGTTTCATTATTAGTCATATTTTCCCTCCAAAATTTATAAATATTAAAATTATGTTTATAAAAAATTTAATCTATAATTAAATTAAATATGCTTAATAAACTTAATTATATTTATTATATTAACATTATAACTACTATATTTGTAGTATAATATAAAGATAATAGTTTTTTATTTAATTAAAGTATAAATTTAAATTCTAGGTTAGAATCCCATATAAATGTAAAAAAATTTTATTTAATATTAAATTTTAATTTCTCAGTAATATATATGTAAATTATTTAATATATTTTTTATAAAATAATATATTATGAAAATTAAATTAGCCAACTTAATATATTTTTCGTAATTATCAATAAGTCTCTATAATTTAACCTTAAATTAATTACATATAGAACCTAGTCATAGGATTACAAAAAATATTTTTTATTTTGTGTTCCTAAAATACTAATTTTTTATATGTGTGTTGCATATTATTAGTTATATTCTTAAATTAAACATATTTATTCACTTTTTTATTCATAGGGGGTATAGTTATGAATTTTAAAGATAATTTCGAAAAAAAAACAAAAGAAAGAATAATTTCTACAGTATTAGAACTTTTAGATAAAAATCCAGAATCTAATGTTGAAAGAATATTTTCACTACTTAGAAAATCAATTAAAGATGAGTATAGCCTCAAAATAGTAGAAGATGTTTATGTTCAATATTCGAATTCTCCAAATATCCAAGAATACGTCAAAAATATATTAAAAAATACAGATAAAAATTGTTTGAAAAAATTCTTTAAAAATATGCTTGGAAATGCTCTATGGTATGGGGTTAGCAAAAGAGAAAAAATAGGAACAGATAATGATATAAAAATTCCATTTACCTTACTTATAAGTCCATCCATGAGATGTAATCTTCATTGTACTGGTTGTTATGCCGCAAATTACTGTAAAAAAGATGATATTCCGTATGAGGAAGTAGACAGACTAGTTAAGGAAGCACGCGATTTAGGAATTTATTATATTATAGTTTTAGGTGGAGAACCTTTTTTCAATGAATACATGTTAGATATCTATAAAAAATATAATGACATATACTTTATGCCTTTTACTAATGGTACGTTATTCGATGAGCCTTTAGTAGATAAACTTCAATCTTTAGGTAATGTCATGCCTATGCTTTCTGTGGAAGGATTTAAAAAAGAAACGGATACAAGACGCGGTGATGGCATTTTTAACTCTGTTATGAAAGGAATGGACTTATTAAATGAAAAAGGTGTTCCTTTTGGAGCTTCAGTAGCTACTGGAAATAATAACATTAATACAGTTATTTCAAACCAATTTATTGATATGTTATATGAAAAAGGTGCTAGAATGCTTTGGTATTTTATGTTTATGCCTGTAGGTGATAATCCTGTTCAAGATATTAACTATATGCTTTCTCCAACTGAGAGACTGACACTAGGAAAAAGAACTCGTGAAATAAGAAAAGAAATGAAACTTTTCCCTATAGACTTTTTTAATGATGCACCTTATGTTGGTGGTTGCATAGCTGGAAAATATTATTGTCATATTAATTCTAAAGAGGATCTTGAACCATGTATATTCTCTCACTTTGCAACAGAAAATGTAAAAAACAAACCTTTGCTTGAAGCATTAAAATGTGATTACTTTAAGGAACTTAGAAAAAGACATCCTTACAATAAAAACTTACTACTTCCTTGTCCTATGGTAGACAATCCAGCTCAGATAAGAGAAATAGTAAAATTTACTGGAGCAAAGCCTACGCATCCTAGTGCCGAAATTATGATTAAGGATAAAGAGTTTATTGATAAAATTGATAAATTAGCTGCTAACTTTAAACCTTACGCAGATGAAGCTTTTGAAAAAGAGTTTAATAGTAAAGGTAACTATGATATGTCTAAAGGCTAAAAAGCAAAAGGGGTATCCCCCTTTTGCTTTTTTATTTAACAATAGCTTATAGCTAAGAAACCACACGCTTTTACGCATCTACCACAGCTTACGCACTTCTCTTCATCATAAATCATTCTCTTTCCTTCTCTTGTGATTGCATTTACATTACATACAGCTGCACATTTTCCACATAAAACACATTTTTTATCTTCTATCTGTATCTTTCCTTCCATAACTATCCCCCTTAAAACTAGAATCTAATACTTTTATAGACAAACAAGCTTCTATTTAAAGTTATACATCAATTTTTTGTTATCAATTAAGAAAAAATCAATATAACTATAGTTAGTTAAAAGTTTAGTAAAGTCTCACAACTCTTAACTAAAATAAGCTGTCAACTATTAGTATGATGTTAATCTTAAATTTTATCATTTGATAAATTTATAAGTTTAAAATTTAATCTGGAACTCTATACACTTATATTACATCCTATTTCTTAAATTTGTCTATATTGGCTATTGTATTATTATTTATTTATGTTATAATTCGTATTATATAATAATCATTATTGTTTGGAGGTATTAGAATGGATATTTTAGATAAAATTTTAGAAACATTAAAGGAAAACGGCGCTATGAAGGCTGGAGAAATTGCAGAAAAACTAAATGTAGATAAAAAAGATATAGATAAAGCAATAAAAAAATTGAAAACAGATGAGAAAATAGAATCTCCTAAGAGATGTTATTATTCTGCTAAATAATAGTTAAATTTATAATATAGTATTAAATTAAACTAAAAAAACACTCTCTATTAAGAGAGTGTTGTTTGCATAAAACCAAATATAACTATACTTCTATAAATATTATTTTTTTAATTATATAATATATACATACAAAGATAACATATTTTTAAGTTATATAAATATTATATATTTGTATTCTATAATTGTAAATATATTACCTAAATTATATATATTAAAAGAACTTAAATTATCAATTTGTTTACAACTTCTCACTATTCTATTTTAATTAATATCCGCAACTAAAAGTTGAGCATTCAGTTTCTACATCATTATATGCAGATTGTCCTGCTATATGTATACTCTCAGCATAACATTTTTTATCACTATTGTGGATACAATTTTCAGCTTTACATGCTATATTGACACTTGGATTAGGCTCTGTAGTACAGTTAGTAAATGCATCATTTTTTTCTCTAAAACTACTACAACAAGTTTCCTCTGAATTTACTGCACTATTTCCTGTAACATCTATTGAACTTATACAGCAATATTTTTTATTATTGTTTGCACAATTTGAAGCTGAACAACTTAATTTAGTCATAAAAATCCCTCCTATAATATTTTCTAAGTCTTTTGTTAATGATTAATGGTAATTCATATATTCTCAACTAACCACTAATTCTTATAAATATTATAAGTTAACGAGTTAATTTTTATACACTTACTTAAAATGATTTTTAATTTATTAATATATCTTTTAATTCATTATAAATATTAATATTTACATTTATAAATTCTTTTTTAACTTTTGTTGGTTTATCTGAAAGTACATATATTTTGTCAGATAATTCAATAGCTTCTTCTATATCATGAGTTACAAATATAACTGTATTTTTATTTTTATTTCTTAAAGTTTTAAAATCCTCTATTAAGACTCTTTTATTTTTTATATCTAAAGATTTAAATGGTTCATCCATAATTAACAGCCCACCTCCATAAAAGAAAGCTCGTATTATACTAATTCTTTGTCTCATTCCTCCACTTAACTCTTTAGGATAAAATTCTTTATATTTTTCCATTCCTACACTATTCAATGATTCCAAAATTTTATTTTTTAATTCTATGCCTTTATATTTTGATTTAAATACTAGTTTTAAATTATCATATATATTTAACCATTCTAATAGCCTATCTTCTTGAAAAACAAAGGAAACATCATCTTTTTTATATCCACTTACATTGCCTTCATAATCCTTTATATTTTTAGTTATTATATTTAACAAAGTACTTTTTCCACATCCTGATGGGCCTAATATACAAGTAACTTTTTCTTTTTCACACTTCATTGATATATCTTTTAAAATTTTCAACTCTCCAAAACTTTTATTAATCTTTTCAACTAAAATTTCATCCATGATTTCTTACCTCTAAATTTTCCAAATGAGCTTATTATATAGTCCACTATTATTGTTAAAATTACAATAATTACTATCCATGCAAAGACACCGGTTGTATTTAAATACACCTTTTGCAACTGTATTTCACTACCTATTGAGTTATTTGGGGCTGCTAAAATTTCTCCACCTACAACGATTTTAAAAGTTAATCCTAAAGTCGATGAAAATATCTTACCTAACCCTTCAAAAATTTTAGGTATGTATACATACCTAACAACATCTATCTTTTGTACATTATACACATCTAACATATGTATTATCTTTTTATCAGTACTAATAATATTTTTTAACAGTCCTTCATATAGTATTGGAAAAACTGCTAAAGCACCCATAAGAATTGGAGCCTTATCATTGTTTAACCATACCAATGCTAAAATCACTATTGTCATTGTAGGTATAGCTTTAAAAAGCTCTATCAAAGGTATTAAAAAATTATATATAACTTGGTTTAAAATTGAAAAAACAGATAAAACAATAGCAAAACTTAATGCTATAAAAAATGACCAAAATGACCTTTTTAGAGTTCCTAAAATTACATGTATAAAAGTTTTCTCTGTAATTATATACTTTACTTCTATAAATACTTGAAATGGTGAAGGCAACAATAATTTATTATCTATAACTTTATATAATAAAAACCATAGCATTAGGAAAAACATTGCTCCTAATGCTACTAATTTTTTATTCTTCATAATATATTTTTTCATCTGGAATTTTACCGCCAATAACTTTACCGTTAGATTCCATTAGTATTTCATAATATTTTTCATAATCTTTTTTAGAATCTTTAGCTTCTACAAATTTTAAATTTGATCTTTGTATAGCATCTTTTAGAATAGTTTTATCTACTGATATTCCAAGTTCCTCACAGTAGTTTCCTAATGTATCAGTGTTATTATTTGCAAATTCTATACTTTCTTTATATCCCTTTATAAATTTATTAACAAAGTCACCTTTATCATTTATGAGATTTTCTTTAACTATTAAGCTGCTTTGCGGATAACCATTATCTGTTTTAAAAGTTGTTTTCCACTCTTCATTTAAATCTATAATTATATTAGAAGTTGTCTTTTGAGATAAAACTTTTGTTAACATTGGTTCTGGTATTTGAGCTACTTCACATTTTCCACTTAAGAATGTAGGTGCTAATTCTGTTGCTCCACCTAAATAATTTAAAGTTATATCATTTTCTGCATCTATACCTTTTTCCTTTAATATAGCTTTTAAAACTATATCTGGTGTCATCCCTTTTCCTATAGTAGTTACAGTTTTACCTTTTAAATCTTCAACAGTTTTTATATCTTCATTTCCAATTAAAGAAAAAGATCCAAATCCACCTGTTGCAGCAAGTTTATATCCCAATCCCTTATTATATGCCTGTGCTGCTAAGTTTGATGGTACAATAGCAACATCCGCCTCTCCTGATAAAACTTTAGATGTCAATCCATCTGTTCCTTTTTCTATTGAATACTCTACATCAACAGTTTCATCAAAGTTAGGATTTTCTTTCATTATTTTTGCCATAGTAATTGAAGGTAATCCATCTGGTACAACTACCTTAACTACCTTTTTTTCCTTTGTATCTACAGTGGATATTTTATTTGATGAATTTCCGCATCCAATTAATAAAATGCTTCCTACTATAGCCATAGCTATAACTATTTTTTTTAATCTCATTTCTTATGTTCCTTTCTTAATAAGTTTTTATATATTAAAATAAATTTAAAATTTATTCCGCAATTAAAAGTTAAGGTGGAAAAACAAATTATTTAATAATAATTTTGCATTTCATACCTTAACCATATTTTTTAATTATAATCTAACTTTAAATTAATTTTAGTTGTGGATTGTTATAGTTTTTATTATAACTTTTGTTAAAAGTTCAATATCATTAACACTTATTATTTCATTAAGTGTATTTTTATAATTTACAGGTAATGATATTGCACCTGTTTTAATTCCACATAATTCCTTGTGTATCATACCACCATCTGTCCCTACTTTACTAAAAACATACTGACTTTTAATTTCATCATCTTTGCAAACATTTTCTAATAGTTCTTTCATTTCATGATGAACTATTAAATTCTTATCAACTACATGTATACCAATGCCTTGTCCAATTTTAAAGTTATCTGATGTGTTTTCACTATCAATTGCTAAACAATAATTTGGTTCTAGTTTAAATGCTGCTGCTCTTGCACCTCTTCCCCCTAATTGCTTTTGAGTAGAAAATACAAAATGCACTTTTTTCTCCAAACTATTTAACTCTAAGTTATGTTTACATATATATTGTAACGCTTTTATCATAGAATAGCATCCTATTTTATTATTTAAATTATATCCTATTATATTATCTTCTATTTCAGTTATGTTACCATATAACACAGCAACATCACCTTCTTTTACTTTTTTCAAAGCTTCTTCTTTCTCATCTACAAATAAATCTATATAAATATCTTCTATTTTAATCTCATCTTTTTCACAGCAAACTCTACCAACTGTTCCATTTTCAAAAACTACTAAATTATTCACAAAATCCTTTACTTCAAAGTTACCTATTTGATCTACTGATAAATGTCCTTTTTCATCTATAAAATTTACTATAAGACCTACTGAATCCATATGAGAAACTATCATCATATCCTTATCACTATTTTTTTTACCAATGGTAACTATTACATTATCCATTTTATCTACTTCATATTTTACTGGTAATTTTTCTAATTCTTCTATTATTGCTAACCTAATATTTTTTTCATGTCCACTAGTTCCAAAAGCTTTTACCAATTTATTTAATAATATATCCATACCAATACACTCCATTTCATATATTTTTATTATATCGAATTAAACCTTTAATATTTAAATGTAAATCAGTATATATTAAAACTTCTTTAAATAGTAATTTAACAATTTTACTGTATTTAAATAGTCCTTCTGTGATGCAACTGATATTGAAGAATGAATATATCTACAAGGTACGGAAATTGCAGCTATTTTTGAAGTTCCATTTCCCACTGTGTGAATTACACCTGCATCATTTCCACCTGCTATTGAAGATCTTCTTTGATATGGAATTTTATTTTCATCACAGCACTTAATTATTTCATCTACCATATCATTGCTAAAAATACTTTTTTTGTCCATTATTGAAATTGCAGGTCCCTTATTAACTTCAGTTGCTTTTTTATTATCTGGTATGTTGGGCATATCTGCACATATAGTTCCTTCTAGAACAATAGCCAAATCTGGTTGCACATTAAATGCAGATATATTTGCGCCTCTAGATCCTACTTCCTCTTGTACATTAAAAACCCCATATAAATCACAATTATATTTTTCTTTTAATATTTCCATAATTACTAGACATCCTATCCTATCGTCAAAAGCTTTACCTTTTATAAGATTTTCTCCAAAGCTATCATATTCTGTATCAAAGACTGCATATTCTCCATATTCAACTTTCTGCATTGCTTCATCTTTTGATTTTGCCCCTATATCTATACAACAATTTGAATAGTTAAATGGCTTTTTTCTCTCTTCAGCATTTTGTAGATGTATAGCTTTCGCCCCTATAACACCTTTTAATTTTTTTTCACCTATTAAAACTGGTTTGGATGGGATAGCTAACTGATTTACCCCACCTAAGCCTCTAAACTTTAAAGTACCATCCTTATTATATCCTGTAATTATAAATCCAACTTCGTCCATATGTGCTGCAATCATAATTTTAGGACCATTACCTTTTTTATGAGCAACTATATTTCCCATTTTATCGACTTTTACATCATCTACATAATTTTCTATTTCTTTCTTTATTATATTTCTTACTTCACCTTCATAACCTGTAGGCCCATGAGCAGAAGTTAGCTTATCTAATAAACCTCCTTTTTCAAGCTCCTTTGCTAGAAACATAAAATCCCCTCCAAATCTTCATATTTTGTTTTTTCTATAACTTTAGCTAATAACCTTCCTGCATTCTTAATATCATTTATATTTACCACCTCAACTGAAGTATGCATGTATCTCTGTGCCAATGAAAACAGTAACGTTGGTACTCCATCTGCTGAAATTTGTATATCCCAAGCATCTGTACCTGTAGCTCCAGGACATACTTCTACCCCATAAGGTATGTTATATTCTTTAGCTATATCAATAGTATATCTCCTAAGTTTCGGGTGAATATTAGGTCCTACAGATATCATTGGCCCATCTCCTAAAGCTGTATTAGAATCTTCATCTCCTAAAAAACTATTATCAAACCCAACATCAATAGCTATTCCTATATCTGGTTTTATTCCATAAGTAGCTGTTTTGGCACCTCTATGCCCTACTTCTTCTTGTGATGAACATACAAAATACACATCTAGGTCATGATTTATATTTTCAAGTTCCTTTGCACAAGAATAAAGTATTCCAATACATGCTCTATCATCTAATGCTTTCCCAGAAACATTATCATTTAAAAGTTCTATAAAATTTCTTTTTATAGTTACAAAATCTCCTACACTTATTTTTTCTCTTAATAATTCTTCACTATATCCTGTATCTATTCTTAAATCTTCTACTTTAATTGCTTTTTTTCTATCTTCATCATTAAATAGATGTGGTGGTTTCACTCCTATGATTCCTAAGATTTTTTCTTTACCATGTATGATAACTTCTTGAGAGACTAAAACCTTAGGATCAAATCCATTTTCTTCAAATTGCAAAAATCCATTTTTATCTATTTTAGTTACAACCATAAATATTTCATCAGCGTGGGCCATTAACATTATCTTTCCTTTGCCCTTACCTTTTTTCTTTATAATTACATTATTAAGATTATCTTTTGTAACTTCTCCATAATTTTCAAAAGCACATTTTATAGTATCAAATAACCAATGCTCTCTTCCACTAGGACCATGACTTTCACATAACTTTTTTAAAAGTTCTTTTTCATTCATCTTTGCTCCCCCTTTTTTCTAAATATTCCAATAAATTAATTTTACCATAAATATCTATTTTTAAATGTAAC
This sequence comes from Clostridium sp. CTA-19, assembly GCF_054767855.1. NCBI lineage: Bacteria > Bacillati > Bacillota > Clostridia > Eubacteriales > Clostridiaceae > Clostridium > Clostridium sp. CTA-19. Next base: position 11,038 of record NZ_BAAABH010000005.1, read on the forward strand.
TATAACGGTTTAAATTAAATTTTTTTAATATACATTAAAAACTTTAAGTTATTTGTAACTTACAACTTTGGAATAACTATAGGGAAACAAGCTCCAATTTAAATTTATTCAATAACTTTAAAATATTTTCATACAAGATTCAGCATTGAATTCTAAATGATTCGGAGCATGTCTCACTATTTTAGGTATCCAGGTTTTGGAATGGATAATTTTAAAAGTCAACTTGGAACCCTATAAATGTATTTACTTTTTAACCAATACACATAATACCATTAACAATAATTTTTTAACAAATTTTTTTCAAACTGTATAAATCATCTATATTTAATATATGTTCAAAATTTTTTAAATTTTTATCTTGTTTTTTTCGACAAAACCCGTATAATATAATCTTGTAGCCACTAAATTATTAACAAATTGTAAACTTTGTAAAGGAGGAAATAAAATGTCATCAAATAATAATAATAAAAAATTATCTTTAACTGCACTAATATTAATGATATTTACTTCAGTTTATGGCTTTAATAATATGCCAAGATCATTTTACTTAATGGGATATGGTGCTATACCATTCTACATAATTTCATCTTTAATATTTTTTATTCCATTTGCATTTATGATAGCAGAATATGGAGCAGCATTTAAAAATGAAAAAGGTGGTATTTTTTCTTGGATGGAAAAATCAGTAGGACCTAGATATGCTTTTGTTGGAACTTTTATGTGGTACACATCAGCAATAATTTGGATGGTTAATATATCGTCTACTATTTGGATTCCACTTTCTACAGCTATTTCTGGAGTTGATAAGACTTCAACTTGGACTATATTTGGATTGAGCTCTCCTAAAACACTTGGAATTTTAGGAATTTTATTAATAATACTTATAACTTTTATATCTACAAAGGGGTTAGATAAAATAAAAAAAGTTACTTCTATAGGTGGTACTGCTGTTGCATTACTTAATATTTTACTTATAGGTGGAGCTATAATTGTATTAATAGGCAATGGTGGAAAACTTGCTCAACCAATAGATTCACTTTCATCATTTATTTCTTCACCAAATCCAGCTTATACTAGCCCTATATCTATTCTGTCATTCTTAGTTTTTGCAATTTTTGCATTTGGTGGAATAGAAGTTGTTGGTGGTCTTGTTGATGAGACAGAAAATGCTGAAAAAAACTTTCCAAAAGGTTTAACTTTTTCAGCTATAGTTATAGCTGTTGGTTATGCTGTTGGCCTATTTTGTATAGGAATATTCACTAATTGGGATAAAACATTATCTTCTGATGTAGTTAATAAAGCCAATGTTGGTTACATAGTAATGAATAACCTAGGATATACTCTTGGAACAACATTTGGTGCTAGTGAAGCAGTATCAATATCAATTGGTAACTGGATTGCTAGGTTTGTTGGACTTTCCATGTTACTTGCATTATTTGGAGCATTTTTTACTATGACATATGCACCAGTAAAACAATTAATAGAAGGTTCTCCAAAAGGATTATTCAACGATAAAATATCTAAAGTTGAAAATGGAATACCTGTAACTGCAATGAAGGTTCAAGCCGTTGTTGTAATTGTAATAATTGCATTAGTATCTTTCGGAGGAGATGCCGCTACTAAATTCTTTGATATATTAATAGCTATGACAAATGTTGCAATGACTATACCTTATATGTTCTTAGCAGGTGCTTTTATATCATTTAAAAGAAAAGATGAAATTAAAAAGCCATTTGTAATGTTTAAAAGTAAATCAGTATCTTTAATATTAACTATAATTGTTACAGCTACTGTTGGCTTTGCAAATATATTTTCTATAATAGAACCTGCTATTAATAATGACTATGTCACTTCAATATTCAGTTTAGCAGGACCATTAATATTTACAGTAGTTGCATTAATCTTATATTCAAATTACGATAAAAAAAAGAAAGCCAATAAACTGTAAAACAAAAACATTGACAACTAATGTCAATGTTTTTTTGTTTGATTTATTGGTAATATTAATGTGAATTTACTCCCCTTACCTAATTCACTTTCAACTTTTATTTCTCCATTATGAAGTTCTATTATTTGTTTAGTTACAGTCAATCCAAGACCACTTCCACCATGTTCTTCCGTGCTTTTGCTGTAGGTCTGAGAAAATCTATTAAATATACTTTCATGATATTTTTTATCTATTCCTATACCAGTATCTTTAATATCTATATATACTTTATAACTATCAGTCCAAACAATAACTTCTATCTTTCCACCTTTTTCAGTAAATTTCACTGCATTTCCAATTAAATTAATTAAACACCTCTCTATTGTATCTACATCACATTCAATTTCAAATTCTTCTATCTCTGGATCTATAATTAATTCTATACCATTATTTTCTACAAAATTTTTCATTGAAAGTGCTAGTTCCTCAACTATATAAATAATATCTACTTTTGCTATATGTAACTTATATTCTCCAGCTTCTATTCTTGAAGTATCTATTATATTATTTATAAGCCTTAATAACCTTTTAGAATTTCTTTGTAAAACTGACATATATTCCTCTAATTTATTTCTACTTATTCCCTCACTAGACTGATTAAAATTAGTTATTAATTGTACTGATGATAAAATTAAATTTAAGGGTGTTCTTAGTTCATGAGATAAATTAACGAAATAGTTGTTTTTATATTTTTCAACTTCAATAACTTGTTTATATAATTCTTCATTCTCTGCAAATTTAATATTAAGTTGATGAGTTCTCTCAAATATTATGGATTCTAAAATTTTCACATAATTCCATGCTATATATATAATTAGTAAAATTACCAACAAATATATTAGATAGGCCCATCCAGACTTCCAAGGTGGATTCAATATTTTTATATTAAGTTCTGTAGGATTACTCCAATTACCATTTGAACTTCTTGCTGTAACTAAAAACTTATAGTTTCCTGGTGGAATATTTGTATACTTTGCATAGTTTCTATTTTCTGAATCTATCCAATCATCGTCTAGACCTTGCAATTTGTAATAATATGTTGTTTGTGCAGTGTTTTTAAAGTCAGGTAAAAAAAACTCAAAATTTAAATAGTTCTCATCGTATTTTAATTCAATATTTTTTGTTATATTTATATCTTTTGTATTAAATTTTAAACTTTCAATTTTAACCTTTGCAGTATAATCAGGCTTATTTATATTCTTTGGATAAAAGCTATTAAATCCACTTGTCCCTCCAAAAAACATCTCACCATTTTTACTTTTAAAATAAGAATATGTATTAAATTCTTTATTCTGTAATCCATCTGTTATATCAAAAACTGTAAAGCTATCTCTTTCAATATTATATTTACAAATTCCATTGTTTGTACTTATCCAAGGATTCTTATCATCATCAATTAAAATTCCATATGTAAAATTATTTGAAAGACCATTTTTATCATTATACGTTATAAATTTTTCATTTTTTATGTTAAATTTATTTATTCCGTAACTAGTTGCAATCCATAAATTACCCATGCCATCTCCAGTTATGCATTTTATAGCATTAAAACTTATTGTATTCGATTCACCTTTTATATGAATATAGTTTTTAACTTCCTCCGTATCCCTATTATATTTTACTATTCCTCCATCTATAGACGTCCCAAACCATATATCCCCATATTCATCTTCATATATTGACGTTATAGACTTGTCCATTATATTATTATCATTAAATATGTATGAGTAGTCTTTAAAATTCCCATTTGAATCTAATGTGCATACTCCATTTGTTGTCCCAATCCAAAGGATTCCTTTATTATCAATAAAAAGTGATCTAACATCATTATTTATTAGACTATTTTCATTCTCCTCATGATAGTAACTAGTAAATTCTCCAGTATTTTTATTAAATTTATTTAATCCATTAGATGTAGCTATCCATATCTCGTTACCTTTACCTGTAATTTGCCATATTTGATTGTCACTTATGGATTTTATATCATCTTTTTTAAACACTTTAATAGAATTATTGTACCTATCTAAAACATTCAATCCATCATTTTTGGTACCTAACCAAATTAATCCCTCATCATCCTCGTATATCCCAGAAACTTGATCTGAACTTAAAGTCTCCTCTATCATAGGAATCCTTTTATAATGTGTAAATAACTTATTAGGATTAAAAATGCTAATTCCTCCATAGGTTCCTACCCATATTAATCCGGATTTGTCTTGGGTAATTGATAACACATTATCACTCACTAAACTTTGACTATCATAATAACTATTTTTATAAGTTATAAAATTATTATCTTTAATGTTTATTAATCCATTATCACTGCCAATCCACATATTTCCTGAATCATCTTTAAATATACTACTTATGTTCCCATTTAAATCCTCATAATTGTATTTGCTCATTTTATTAGTTTTTATATTTAATTCAAATAATCCATTTTCTTTTGTTCCTATAAAAATTTTTTCATTATCGTTGTACACTTTAGTTATATATGTACCATTTACTAAATCATTATCATATCTTATAAGTTTGTTATTTTTAACTTCAAACTTGTTTAATCCATTATTAGTTCCTATCCATACATCACCATTTATATCCTCACATATACTAGTTATAAAATCACTACTTAACGAGTTACTATTATTTATTTCATTAAAAAATTTATCTACTTTTTTAGATTTTTTATCTATTATATTCAGCCCATTCTCTGTAGCCACCCATATTCTCTCATTACTATCTTCCATTATATCAATAATCTTATAATGTGATAAATCACTGTATGCATTATATGTTTCTAAAACTTTACCATCTTTACTTATTTTATTTATCCCTCGCGAAGTACCTATCCATAGATATCCTTCTGCATCTTCAAATATATCAGATATACAATTGGAATTTATACTTATATTTTCTTCATCATATCTATATACATAAAACTGATGTCCATCATATCTATTTAGTCCGTCATCTGTTCCTATCCAAATATATCCCTCACTATCTTGAAATATTACATTCACTGATGATTGAGATAAACCATCATCTACTGTTATATTTTCAAAATTTAATTTATGGATTTCTGTTACTCCATAAACAGAATAACTTTTTATACAAAATATAATTAAAAATATAAAAATCATTATAATTTTTTCTTTCATATCAAACTCCTTTTAATAAAATTACTCTATCTAAGTATTTGAATATTCAAATCAACATTCTATTACAAACTTTATAATTATATTATAGTATTTTTATTACATATACTTGTACTTTTACTAATAAAATTTAATAATTTTTTAAATTATATTAAATAAAAAGATAATGCCGTTTTAAATTTTAATATATTATTAAAACAACATCATCTCCTAATTAATTTTTTATCCTAAAATTTTTTCAAGAATAAATCTAGTTTATTATGAGTAATTTAAACTTTCTACATGGGTATTTCTATAGACAGGAAGTGTTATAACGAACTCACTCCCCTCTCCAACTTTGCTAATTAATTCTATATCACCCTCATGTAACAAAATTAATTGTCTTGTAACCGTAAGACCCAGTCCACTTCCACCATATTCTTCTGTAGACTTTTTATAAGCTTGTGAAAATCTATTAAATATTACATCATGATATTTACAATCAATACCTATTCCCGTATCTTTTACCGATATTTTCACTTGCTGTCCTAAATCAAACAATTTAACCTCTATTTTTCCACCTTTATCTGTAAACTTAACTGCATTTCCTATTAAATTTATAATACACCTTTCTATTTCTACTGGTGCACATTCTATCATTTTCTCCTCCATTTCAGGATCTATTATAAGTTCTATTCCTTTATTCTCTATTAAATCCTTCATTGAAAGAGCAACTTCTTCAACTAAATAAACAATATCCACATTTTCAAATTTTACTTCGTACGTTCCTGATTCAATTTTGGACGTATCTATTATATTATTTATAAGCTTTAATAATCTATTGGAATTTTTATTCATAACCTTTACATAATATACTATTTTTTCCTTTGGAATACAACTTTTTTCTTCATTCAATTTATCTATAAGTTGAAGACTACTTAGAATAACATTTAGTGGAGTTCTAAGTTCATGTGATAAATTAACGAAATAATTATTTTTATTTTTTTCTTGCTTAATAATTTTTTTATATAAATTTTCATTTTCATGTAACTCTTTATTTAATTCACTAGTCTTTTGTTTTACTAAGGACTCTAAAACTTTAAACTCATTCCACAAAAATAATATAATCATAGATACTATAATAATATAAATTAAATAGGCAAAAGGTGTTCTCCATGGTGGCGTTTGAATATTAATATTTACTTTCTTAGGACTACTCCACTGACCAATACAATTTTGTGAACATATTTCAAAAGTATAATCACCTGGTGGAATCTGGGTATAACTTATATTATTCAAGTTTAATCCAAAATTCCATTCCTTATCTAATCCTTTTAGTCTATATAAAAATGCTCTATTTCCTAAATTTCTATAATCAGGAAGAAAGAAATTTATACTAAAGCTATTTTCATAATGTTTTAAACTTAAGTCCTCATAATCAACTATTTCTTTATCATTAATAGATATATCTTTTATAACTACGTCTGTACTAATATCTTCCTCTTTAAATTTACTAGGACTGAATACATTAAATCCATTATTACCACCAAAAAACATTTCTCCATTTTTATTTTTAAAATAAGATAATAAATTAAACTCTTTTCCTTGTAATCCATCAAAAATATCAAATATAATTATTGATTGATTATCAATCTCTAACTTACATATTCCTTGATTAGTACTTATCCAAGGATTATCTTTTTCATCTACTAATATTCCATATACATAATTGCTTGGTAATCCAGAACTTTCATCACCTTGAGTAAATTTTTCTGTTTTAGGATCTAACATATTAATTCCATAATCACTGCCAATTAATATAGTACCTTTACTATCACTATTAATACAGCTTATTCTATTACTTATTAACCCATCACAAGTATTTTCTTCATAATAATAATTTTTTATTTTATTAGTTTCTTTATTATATCTTACAAGACCAATATTTCCACCAAACCACATTTCTCCATTTTTATCTTGATGTATTGTTAAAATAACTTTATCTAATTTTCCAATAGTACTTTCTAGAATGAATTTATAATCTATGACCTCACCATCTGGAGATATAGCTATTAATTCATTTCTACCACCAATCCAAAGATAACCTTCTTTATCAAAATATAATATTCTTGGAGAAAATATAGGTAAATCCAAAGTAGTACTCGTTCCATTACTTTTATCAAATTTTTTTATATAATGAGATGTATTCCAGTATATTTCATCATTCTCATTACCAACTACAGACCATACATACTCATTTTTATCTTCTTTATATATAACTTGATTTCTATTTTTTCTATCAATACAATTAATTCCATTATTCATAGTTCCTACCCAAAGCAATTCATCATTATCTTCATAAATTCCACTTATTATATTGCTGCTTATAGAATTTTCATCTTCAGTCTTTTTATATTGTTTAAAAAAACTTTTTGAATTATATAAATTCATTCCATCTGCAGTTCCAATCCATATAAGTCCTGTTCTGTCTTGATATATATCTATAACTACATTACTTGATAAACTTTTTAAATCACATGTGCTATTTTTACATTCTATAATTTTTTCAGTTTTTAAATCATATATATTTAATCCATTATGAGTGCCAATAAACATTTTATTTTCTTCATTACAATTTACTATTTTTAATTTTGTAATAGTATTACTTAATATTTCTTTTTTTTCATTGTTATAAATAATATTTTCTTTTGTTTTTAAATTTAATTTATTAATTCCACCTTTTAACGTTCCCACCCATAGATTGTCATTTTCTACGCACAAACTTGTAATGCTATTATCTGTTAAATTGTATGAATTTCCTCCCTGAAAACAAGTATCTATATTACTCAAATCTTTGTTAATACAATTTAATCCATCCTTTGTTCCCACCCATATATTCCCTTTATTATCTTCTTCTATAGCAGTAATTCTATTATCTGTTAACTTTATATCAGAATCGCTTTTACAAAGCCTTAGAAAATTATCGTCATCATAATTATATATATTTAATCCGTATTCAGTTCCTACCCATAATCTATTTTTAGAATCTACCATTAATGCTCTTATACTATTATTAGATATACTATTTTCATCACAATCATTAGATTTATATATTTGAACCTTATTGGTTTTAGTATCGAATCTATTAAGTCCATTTTTTGTTCCTATCCAAATATTTTCTTTATTATCTTGTGTGATACATAAAATATTAGAAGATGATAAACCTTTATCCTTAAATTTATTATATTTAACAATTTCAAATTTATTGCCATCATATATGTTTAACCCTTCATTAGTGCCTATCCACATATATCCTTTTTTATCCTGTATAACTGATCTTATAGTATTTTGTGAAAGTCCATCTTCATTAGTAATTCTTTCAAAATTCAGCTGATTTCCTATAGCTAATGCGTCAGACGTTAAATAAGTATAAAATAAAATAGAAATAATTAAAAATTTAATATAACATTCATTTTTTTTCAAATTATAACATTTCATATAATATCCCCTCATATAATAACTTTAAACTTTATCTTTTTATACAATAATATACCAATTTTTATACCATTTCTATATTTTTTCATTTAATACATTATATTGTAAGTTGAAATATTTGGAATTTTATGATATTATTACTTAAATTCAAATTCCGTAAATTTTTCACTTCAAAATAAGGAGGATATTATGCATAATTCTACATTAAATTCAATCTTTAACAGAACTTCTTTGCGAAAATATAAAAATGTCGAAATTGAAGAAAATCATTTAAATTTAATTTTGGAAAGCGCTATGAGAGCTCCTACTGCTGGGAATATGATGATGTATTCTATAATAGTAGTTAAGGATGCTAGAACAAAAGAATTGTTAAGCAAAACTTGTGATAACCAACCCTTTATAGCTACTGCCCCAGTAATATTAATATTCTTAGCAGATATGCATAGACTTTATAATTACTTTGAAAGCTGTAATATCAAAGATTATTGCAATAAAACCAATGTAAAATTTAAAACTCCAAATTTATCAAGTCTATTTTTAGCTGCTGGTGATGCTTTTATAGCTGCTCAAAATACAGTTATTGCTGCAGAGTCTTTAAATATAGGCTCTTGTTATATAGGTGATATCATTGAAAATTATGAAATCCATAAAAAACATTTTAATTTGCCTGATTGGACATTTCCTATCTCAATGCTTTGTCTTGGCTACTATCCAGATGATTATCCTAAAAAAGTTACACCTCGATTTGATAAAAAATACATTATTCACTCTGAACATTATCAAGATTTAAATAAAGATGATTTTAAGACTATGTATGAACTTTATGAAAATAAAATTTCTAAACCTAATAAATACAATGCTGAAAATTTTGGTCAATTTTTATATGGTAGAAAGTTTGGTCAAGAATTTTCTAGTGAAATGGAGAGAAGTATAAATGTAATATTAAAGCACTGGCTAAAAAAATAATTTCATATAAAAAAACTGTATGAAAGTAGAATTTAAATTCTACTTTCATACAGTTTCTCCTAACTTTTTATCAAGTCCTCTGTTTTTGCATTTACAGTTTCTATTAAATTTTTAGGTGATATTTCTATCTGAACACCAATTTTACCACCACTAACTATAACATTTTCCAATGTTTCTACAGTAATATTTATAAATGTCTTATATAATTTTTTCATACCGATTGGAGAGCATCCCCCTCTTATGTATCCAGTATATTTATTAATATCTGTAACTTTTATCATCTCAATCTTTTTTTCACCACAAATTTTTGATGCTTTTTTCAAATCCAATTCTTCTTTTACTGGTATAACAAAAACATATAATTCCCTACTAACCCCTTGAGCTACTAATGTTTTATATACCATGTCTTCTGACTTTCCTATTTTAGCAGCAACTGATAATCCATCTATTTTTCCATCTTTATTTTCATAGGTTATAATATTATAATTTATATTTTTTTTATCTAAAATTCTCATCGCATTTGTCTTTACCTGTGCCATTTTTTCTCCTTTACTAATCTAATTATAAATTTATTTAATCTTTTATTTATTGTATCAAATTTTGATTTAAAGACCAAATTATAGTACATATGGGGTTTCAAATTTTAATTTATACTTTTATAAAGTGACAATTTTTTAGCTTGATAAAGATATGAATTTAAACTCTATGTTGACGCCTTATCTTAGGCAACAATTTGACCTTATAAAATACCTTCTGAATTTTTTTTATTATATTGGATATACTAATTAACGATGTTTTCATACATCTAAACTAAAATTCATTTATTATATTTATAAATTAAGGTATAAATTATACCTTATATTTCAAGAAAGTATTCCCTATAATACTCCCCAAATATTATAAATACTTTCTTCATTTTCCTCCATTTATAAAGGTTGTGGTTATACTTTTATAAATATAACTCATAAAAAGAAGGTGTATTAAATTGGCTTGTCACCAATGTAATACACCTTTTTACTATTAGGATAATCAAAATTAATAATAAGTCAGTATTCTCGCATATTTGACCTCTTATTTCTTATCATATGCCTTACTCAACTTCTTCACTTTTATCTATGGAAAACAAATATAGATATTTTTTTATAACTTTTTTCCCCGTTCCTTGTTCTAAAGCCCTACTATAATAGTCTAATTGCATTTTATATTTTTCTTTTATAGACTGAACTACATTTTCATTATCCCTTGATATATAATCTGTTTTATAATCAAATAAAATAATTTGATTATTTTTTTCAATGTACCCGTCTATTATTCCTTGTATTTTTATAAATTCATTATCATATACATCTTCTTGTAATTCTTTATAAACTTCTTTAGCTCTTACTTCTATACTAAAAGGCACTTCCCTATTTAAAGTTCCGTCTTTATAAGCTTTTATTATCTCTTTTCCTAAATCATCATTAAAAAAGTTAATTATTTTACTTATTTTAATAACTTTTTCTTGTTCTTCAGTTATTAATTCTTTTTCAACCATATTTGCTATCTGCATTTTTATGCCCTTCTCACTACAATCATGTGAAAAATCTAATCTTTGCATAACAGCATGAATAGCAGTCCCCTTTTCTGCTGGTGTTAAAACTTTTTTTTCTTCTAAAAATTTAGGTCTTTTAACTATTGATGGAACATACTTTCCTGTATACTCCCTTTCCTGTTCTTCATTATTTTGCCTCTTTAATTCAGATACAGTAAAATTAGTTTCCATATTGGTAGCTTTCTCATATTTGTATCTATAATCTAATCTATTAAAAACTTCATTGTGTATTGTATCATCATGAATTTCATAAATTCTATTTAATATTTCTTCTATATCCTTATTACTAACTATTTTATCTTCATATTTTATAAGATCTTTATAACTCATAAGTTTAACATTCCACTTAGAATTATCGTTAATTATAGGAATTTTATTATCTTTTAATAACCCAACTCCATCCTCATGTCTAATTATACAAGGCATAATCCAATCTAAATAATTATTAGCTCTTATTAAATAACTTTGCAGAATTTTTCCCTCACTATTTTTAGCTATACTACGCCATTTGTCTATAGATTTTTCAAAAGATTTAATACTTCCTGAAATTATTAATTTTTCTTTAGCTCTTGTAAACGCAACATAAAGTATTCTCATTTCTTCTGATAAATTTTCTTTCTTTATTTTATTTTTAATTATATCCTTGATTATAGGACTATATGAAATTCTTCTTTTAAAATCTATAACCTCAGGACCAAAACCTAACTCATGATGAAATAATACTTTTTTCTTTATATCCATAGTATTAAATTGTTTTCCCATAGCACTTAAAAACACAACTGGGAATTCAAGCCCTTTGCTCTTATGAATACTCATTATTCTTACTACATTTTCATTTTCACCTATAGTTTTAGCTGATTCTAAATCACCACTATTACTTTTAATTTTATCTATAAATTTTATAAAGTTAAATAAACCTTTATAACTTGTTTTATCATATTGTTTTGCCCTTTGAAATAGCATTCTTAAATTTGCCTGTCTTTTTTCCCCAGTAGGCATTGCCCCTACATAACCATAATAACCCGTTTCCATATATAAATTCCAAATTAATTCGTCAATAGGAACTATAAGTGATTTTTTTCTCCATATATCCAATTTCATTAAAAATCCGGATATTTTTTTTGTTAATTTTGTATGTTCTAATTCAATATAATTTTTTAGTGCATCATAAATATCTGTTTCTGGACTATTTAATCTAACATTTACTATATCTTCTGACGAAAAACCACCTATTGGCGAACGTAAAACAGCTAATAGGGGAATATCCTGTTTAGGATTATCTATAATTTCAAGCAAACTTATCATTGTTTTTATTTCTAAAGTATTAAAGTAACCATCATTTGCATCAGTATAAACAGGTATACCTATTTTTTTAAGTTCTTCTGAAAATATAGGTGCATAACTTGAGGTAGCTCTTAGTAAAACAACTATATCCTTATACTGTGGAATTCTATATTCTTTTAAATTTTTATCAAAAATTTTAAAGTCATTTTTACCTTCTATAAATTCCTTTATTCTCTGTCCTACAGCTCTTGCTTCCAATTCTATAGTAGATATTGCTTCTTCTTCAACATCTTCATTATCTTCTATGATGCATTCATTTTCAAAAAGCATAACTTCTACCGGTCCACCACAAACACCATCTTCTAATTCTTTATAATCTGCACCTAAATTTAAGGACTCCTCTTCTGTGTAATCTAATTCACCTAAATGCTCACTCATTATATTTTTAAATATATAATTTACAGCATTTATTACTTCTTCTCTACTCCTAAAATTTTTATACAGTTTTACTAATCGTTCTTTTGATCCTTCTGACTCACTATAAGTGTTTTTCTTCTTAAGAAATAGTTCTGGTTTTGCCATTCTAAACCTATAAATACTTTGTTTTACATCACCAACCATGAATATATTATTTTCACCAATGTCTCCTTTAGAAATCATAGTAAGTATATACTCTTGCACATAATTTGAATCTTGATATTCATCAATTAAAATTTCGTCATACTTCTCTCTTAATTCCATAGCTATCTTAGATGGTTTTATATTATTTTCTTCATCTAGCTGTGTTAAAATTTCTAATGCAAAATGTTCAAAATCATTAAAGTCTATTATTCCCTTTTCTTTCTTTTTTTCTTGATATATTTGAGATAAATTAATTACCAACTCACAAAGTTTTTTCATAAGTGGATATAAATATTTAATATCTTCCTTGCAATAATTAGAAGTTGCTTTATTTATAATAGATGTTAATTCTAAAATTTTCTTCTTGTTTGTTTCCCTTATGTTTTTTACTTCTTCTTGAGAGACTTTATTCTCACAGTTTTTAATGGAAGGCATCCTTACAAATTTTATATTATTTATTATGTTTTTTAAGCTTTCTAAGGAATCCCTATTTTTATATAATTCTCTAAAGTATGAATACTCATCACTTATAACTTTATAATACTTTTCTAAAGAGTTATCTTCTTCTATTATCTTTTTTGCTATTTTCATAGATTTAGTTAAACTCTCTAATTCAATTGCTATATCATTAATTAACGCTTTACCTATAGATGAATCTTCTATTTTAAAAGCTTCTTCTATATTAAACATTTCACTTTTTTCCTTTAGCCACTGCTTTGGATATGGTGTACTCATAGAAAATCTATATAAATCCAAAACCATATTAAATAGACTTAAGTCATTTTTATTATTGCAATAACATTCTATAAGCTCTAAAAATTTTTCATCATTGTCTTCATACATTTTTTCAAAAACTTCTTCTAATGATTCTTGCTTTAAAAGTTCTGTTTCTGTCTCATCTGCAACTCTAAAACTTGGGTCTAAATCTATCATATGAAAATTTCTTTTAATTATTTCAAGACAAAAGGAGTGTATAGTCATAATACTAGCTTTATTTAAAAGTGTTAATTGTCTTTGAAGATGCTTTGATGTAGGTTTACTGGCAATTTCTTTTGAAATGGCGTCACCTATTCTTTCTCTCATCTCTGATGCTGCTGCATTAGTAAATGTAACTACTAATAGTTTATCTATATCAATTGAATTTTCCCTATCTGTTATCATATTTATTATTCGTTGAACTAAAACTGCTGTTTTTCCTGAGCCTGCAGCTGCTGCAACAAGTAAGTTAGCATTTCTTGTATCTATTGCCCATTGTTGCTCCTTTGTAAATTTAACTTTATTATCACTCATTTACTTCTTCACCACATTCCAATATTTTTAATATTTCCTTATCCTTTTTCCCCTTAATATTTCTATATTTATTTTCCTCAAAGGATAAATCAAATTGACATATAGCTGATAACTCACAATATTCACAAGGATCATCATCTTCAACTTTACATGGATTAATACTAATATCACCACTTAACATATCTTCACAAAAGTTTTTTAACTCTTTACGAACATGCTTTCTAAGTACGTTAAACCCATCATAAGATATTACACTAGAATCAGATGTAAATTCACCATCTTTTTTTAATCCAACAGGTATTATACTAGACTTATTTCCGTTTTCTAATCTTTCATCCATTTCTCTTAAAACTTCTACATCTCTAATTAAAAGTCCCTTCATCTTCAGCTCTTTTAATATACTACTTTCTATTTCCTCATCAGACATATTTTCATCTACACTTATTATTGGATCATCTATCTTAAAATATAAAACTCCTGCTGGGTTAGACTTTTCTCCTATGTTTAATTTCCTATTTAAAATTGCATCCAAATAAGTTAATAACTGAACCTGTAATCCATAATATACATCACTTAGTCTAAATTTTTTTGATCCTGATTTATAATCTATAATTCTATAATATACTTGATTACCAGATATTAATTTATCTATTCTATCTATTCTTCCTATTAGTTTTACAATTTCTCCATTTGAAAGCTCTATTTCTATTGGTGGATATTCACTATTCGCTGTGCCAAAACCAATTTCATATCCTTCTGGTTCAAATTCTCCTAAATTAATTTGATTCATGATAGTTATAACTGCTCTTACTAAGACTCTTTTTAGTCTTTCACTTATATATTTATATCTAAAAGAACTATTTAATATAAAACTTCTATCTTCACTCATTATAATATTTACTATTGACTCCACTTTACGTTCACAATATTCAATGTCAATATCTTGCCACTTTAGTCCTTCTTTTCTCATATCTTTAGAAAAACTATCTAAAACATTATGCATAAAACTTCCCAAATCCGGTGCTGAAAACCCATAAACTTTTCTTTCTTTTGCTTTTAAACCATATTGTATAAAATAAGCAAAAGGACATCTCGCATATTTTTCTATTTTAGATACAGTAAAATAATTTCCACCATCATAAAGTTCTTTTGCTTTTTCATTACTTATGGCATCTATAACATTTTTATATGAGAACCCCTTAAAAATATTTTTAGCCTTTTCGCTATAATCCTCATTTTCTATAAAATATTTATATACCTCGCCCCATATTAGTGATATTTCTTCTGTTTCTATATAATGTCTTATTTGCATAATAAGATTATTAAAAGTTGGAATATGTGAATTAACATCATCTAATTCATCCATATTCATATCTTTTACTATGTCGCTTTCTTCTTTCACTTCTTTAAGAATACCCTTTATTCTAGATATTATTATAGATTGTCTAAGAGCCTTTCCTTCAAAATCTGCAACGGGATAACTTAAAGTAAGTTTTTCACTTGGAAGTGTTAGCGCAGTATATATCAAAAATTGTTCCTCAAACATTAAGGTTTGCGTATCACTTGATAATTTAATACCATTAGTTTGAAAAACTTTTTTATCTAAATCATTAAATATTCCATCTTCTATTTTAGCTTTTGGGAAAACTCCATCATTAACACCAACAATGTAAAGTGCTTTAATATCTTGAGCTCTTATACGTTGTATATCTCCTATTGTAACTTGATCTAGTGCTGGCGGAATTATCCCTATCTCGTGATATGAAATAGCCATGTTAAATAAAGATACAAATTGCTTTACTGTTATTTTTTCTTCTCCTAAAACCTTAACTAATTCATCTAAAATTTCCATAAGTAAATTCCATATAGAACTATACTCCCTTGCATCATTTAACTGTTCTTTTTCTTTTAACTCTTCGATTTTTGTGCTTATCTTATGTCCTAAATTCAATTCTTCTAAAAATACAAACAATGCTTTACACATACTTGCAATTTTATTTTCTTTTTTTAAACTTTTTTTCAAATTAAGAATTGGTCCTAAAAATTTATCTTTTATATTTTTAGGTTTTTCTTCTTTCCAATAACATTCATCTAAATATTTTTTTTCACCTTTTACACCATAAGCTATAACATAATTTTCCAAAACATCTACATCTTCCATATCAATATCAACAAACCCACTTTTTAAATATCTGAAAACACTTTCATACGAAAAGTTCTTTAATATAATTTCTAGTGCGGATTTAACCATAATTACTATAGGATTACTCTCTACATCTTTTTTCATATCTAAGAAATATGGAATTTTATACTCTGAGAAAATAGCTTTTATTATATCCTCATAACTATCTAAATTACGAGCAATAACTGCTATATCTTTAAATCTATAATTTTTCTCTCTACATAGTCTTAATATTTCTTTTGCTACATATTGTATTTCTGAATAAGTATTTAATCCTTTAAATATTTTTATATCATTTATTTCTTTTGCATATGGTTTAGTAGTAATATTAAAATAATTTTTTTCTATATAGCTTAATTCATCACTATTCATAAATCTATAATTATTTTCATTTTTAGGATTCCCTTTTAATATAATTGGTTTTTCATAAGATATGTTATTTTCTGCTGCTATTTTTAATATTTTATTTTCAGTATAAAAAACAGGATAAAATGCATCTGTTATATCAAATTCCTCTTCCTTTTTTAAAACATTGCTTCCCGTATATGGCAATGTTATATTTACTCTCTTACATATTTTAAAAAGTTTTTCTATAATATTATATTGTTGAGGCGTAAAACCATAAAACTCATCAATCCAAATCTCTGCACCACTTAAAAATTTACTCTTTAAAATTTTCTCATTTAAAAAATCTAAAGTATCTGCTGGATCAAAAGTATCTTTTCCTAAAGCTGAATTATACTTTTCATATATTAATGATGTATCAAATATTTTGTCTGATAAAAGTGAGCTTTCATCTATAACATTTTTCATTTCATTAATATTTTCAACAGTTACATTGTAAGTCTTAAATTCATTAATCATTGATATAATATTATCTACAAAACCACTCTGCTTTGCTGATAATGAAAATACTTTAAGCTCATCCTTTGACTCTTGAAGTATCTTATCAACTATTATTGCTTTTCCCGTATTACTTAAATTTTTATGTGTAATTCCTCCTACTTCATTAAAAATGGTATGCGCTAGCCTTTTAAAACTAAAACTATATATATTATTAACACCTAAACAACCTAATCTTTCTAATAACATTTTCTCTGATTTAAAAGATAATTGCTCGGGAACTAACAGTATTAAAGGATTCATTTCACCTTTTTTCTTTTTATTTGTAATTTCTTCTATACATCTATAACTTTTTCCACTACCTGAACCACCAAATATAAATCTTAATGTCATATCTATATATTATTGCATTTATATAATTTTAGATTTTAATAAAATAAATTATATATACAATAAAAAACTCACCACCTTTAAATTAAATAACTCTTAATTCTTTCTACTTATCAGGTATATAAACTTATTAAAACAAATAAAAAACATTAAATATTTTAATAAAAATTATATTTATTAGTCAGTATTTAAAATTAAATACCTACTCTAATTGGATTTAACCCGAAATCCTCTATCCCATGGTCTATGACATTTGGGAATACTTTTTTCATTATTTGTAAACTACCATTTATATCACTATTAATCTTTCTTCCTGTATTTGATACAAATAGTCCTCTTTTTACTCTCCTTGATTTATTATAATTTTCTTTTATTGGCTCTTCATTATCAAGAAAACTTGTACCACTTGTATAACTTTCCTCAGTTATTATTACTTTTAATCCTAAATTTTCAGCTTTATATTGTATCTTTTCGATAAATAATTGATGTGGAATACCTACAAATGATTGATTAACTTTCTTTGACATTAAACTTTCCCTTTTCCAATCCTTGTTATTTCCTATGATTATAGTATTAGTTCCACAGCTTAAAGCATAATCTATTACACTTTTACTTGCTTTGTGAATTAAATCTGTAATCATGTTATTTTTTTTAATTGTTAATCTATTCATTTTATTTGTCCACTCTAAATTATTCATTCTTTTAGCTATTTCTCTATAATGTGATAGTTGCTTATTATAATATTTATTTATAGATTTTAACTTCCTACCACTAATTATTATAGGTGTAACACCACAATTATTAGTTATAGCTGCTAAATTATCTAACCCAATATCTATTGATATATATTTATTGTTATCTTCTTTTAATTGAGGTTTAGGCATAGTATAGACTACTTCTAATATAAAGTATTTATTTCTAGGCAATATCCTAACTTGTTGTAATTTTCCTTGTATATTAGTATTTAATTCATATTGATTAAAACAAGTAGGCATTTTAATACAATTATTAGATTGTTTACAGTTTTGATTAGTAAATATAACTATAGTTTTACCATCTTTCTTTAAATATTTAGGTAATTTAGGTCTACCACTAAAACCTATATTATTTTTAGACCATTTTTTTATAGCTTCAAAAAAGCTTATCCAGTTCTTATCTAGTAATTTTAATGTTTGCTGAGATACTTGAGCCATTAAAGACTTGTAATCAATGCCATCTTTTACTAAAAATTCTATAAAATCATAACAAGGATATTTGTTATCTTTATCAAAATATTTAATAGTTTTTAATTTCTTTTTAAACTCCTTATTCTCTTTATGAGCTTTAGCTCTAGCCTTTTCAAAATTAGTTTTTCTTAATTCATTAAATTTATCTACTTTAACATTAATATCTTTTAAGTAATCTAATTGTTCTTGATTAACCTTTTCATCTTTAGCTAATTTAGAAGTAATAATAAATATTTGTCTAATTTGATAGTTTGCATAGTTGTATAGATTTTTAGACATGAAACAATATTCATCTAAATAGTTATATAATTCATGACTAGGTTTTATAATATGTTTTTCTACTCTTGATATGGTATCATCTTTCTTTTTAACTATCTTTATTTACCTCGCTTTCTGTTAATATTTCCTTTATTTTTTGTCCTTTTCTTTTTGAATATAAT
Source organism: Clostridium sp. CTA-19 (assembly GCF_054767855.1). Classification (NCBI taxonomy): domain Bacteria; kingdom Bacillati; phylum Bacillota; class Clostridia; order Eubacteriales; family Clostridiaceae; genus Clostridium; species Clostridium sp. CTA-19. Next base: position 30,487 of record NZ_BAAABH010000005.1, read on the forward strand.
TTCATACTATAGCAATGAAGCAAACTAACTATATCCTCGAATACATATTTTATTAAAAATTTTAATATTATTTATGTTTTTTACTGTTTTAATTATCCATATTTAAATTATATACTATTTGCTCTAAAGTAGTCAGATGTTAGCGATTAAAGTTAATAATTAAACTTTTATTATATGTTTTTATTTTAGATTTAATATTATTAAAAAACATATAAAATTTCATCTCGTTAAAAATTAAAGTTTATACATAAGTAAAATATTATTTAAATTTTATCCGCTATTTTCAATATAATTTTTATTTTTTAATAATTTTATGATTTTTTTTAAAATAAAAGAAGGATTTTCTATTTTTGTGTAGAATATTCTTTATAGTAAGGCAATTAAAAATATTTGGAGGTATATGTTATGAACAAAATTGTTACTATTGAAGAAGCTATCTCTCATATTAAAGATGGCATGACTGTTATGATCGGTGGTTTCTTAGCAGCTGGAACTCCAGAAAAATTAGTAGATAAATTAGTTGAAAAAGGGGTTAAAGATTTAACTATAATTGCTAATGATACTGGATACCCAGATAAAGGTATTGGAAAGTTAATAGTTAATAAACAGGCGAAAAAAACTATTGCCTCTCATATAGGTACTAATCCGGAAACTGGAAGACAAATGAATGAAAATGAAATGGACGTTCAACTTGTTCCTCAAGGAACACTTGCTGAAAGAATTAGATGTGGCGGCGCTGGTCTTGGAGGATTCCTAACTGAAACTGGAATTGGAACTATCATAGAAGAAGGCAAAGAAAAAATTACTGTTAATGGTAAAGAGTATTTACTTGAACTTCCTTTAAAAGCTGATGTAGCATTATTATTTGGATCAAAAGTAGATAAAAAAGGTAACATCTATTATCATGAAGCTACTAGAAACTTTAATCCATTAATAGCAATGGCAGCTGATATTGTAATCGTTGAAGCTGAAGAACTTGTAGAAGCTGGTGAATTAGATCCTAACATAGTTGTTACACCATCAGTTTTTGTTGATTACATTGTAAAGGGGGACAAGTAATTATGGATAGAAGTATGATGAGAGAAGTTATAGCAAAAAGAGTTGCACAAGAACTTAAAGACGGAGATGTTGTAAATCTTGGTATAGGACTACCAACACTTGTTGCTAATTACATTCCTGAAGGAATAGATATAACACTACAATCTGAAAACGGTTTTGTAGGAATAGGTTCTTCACCTAAAGAAGGAGAAGAAGATAAAGATTTAATAAATGCAGGTGGACAATACGTTACTGTGGTACCTGGTGCTGCATTTTTTGATAGCTCAATGTCATTCTCTATAATAAGAGGTGGACATGTTGATGCAACTATACTTGGTGCACTTGAAGTTGACCAAGAAGGAAATCTTGCTAACTGGATGATTCCTGGTAAAAAAGTACCTGGAATGGGCGGAGCTATGGATCTTGTAGTTGGAGCTAAGAAAGTTATAGTTTCAATGGAACATACTGCAAAAGGAAACCCTAAAATATTGAAAAAATGTACATTACCATTAACAGCTGCTCACCAAGTTAACTTAATAATAACTGAAATGGCTGTTATGGAAGTTACTAAAGAAGGTCTTGTTTTAAGAGAATTAGGACCAGAAGCTACAGTAGCTGATGTTAAAGCTTCAACTCTAGCTGATTTAATAATTCCTGACAATATAAAAAGAATGAATATATAACATAATTATTTACAATAAAAAATGAACTGAATTTTATCAGTTCATTTTTTTATTACTTCAACAACTGCTTATATAGCAATTCTATATATAGTAGTTGTTATAAAACATACTATAAATGCTACTACTGTAGGCATAACTAAAGAAAATAAAGCCCATTTCCTACTTCCTGTCTCTTTCTTTATTGTAAGTATTGTCGTTGCACATGGAAAATGCAACAAGGAAAATATCATCGTATTTAATAATGTTAAATAGGTCCAACCATTATTTATCAAAATATTTTTAAGCATGTCTAAACTAGTATAATCTACCATCGTACCATTTGCTAAATATCCCATTAAAAGTATTGGAAGAACTATTTCATTAGCTGGTAGCCCTAATAAAAATGCCATTAATATAAATCCATCTAATCCTATTAAACTTGCTATAGGATCTAAAAAATTAGCAATATGCCCAATTATACTCATATCTCCTATAATAATATTACTAAATATATATATAAGAACCCCTGCTGGAGCTGCTACCTTAATAGCTCTAACTAATACAAATATAGTCCTATCAATTATAGAAGTATATATAACCCTCATTATTTGTGGTCTTCTATATGGTGGTAATTCTAATGTGAAAGAAGAAGGTATACCTTTTAATATAGTTTTTGACATTATTAATGAGCTCAATAACGTTATTATAACACCTAAAATCACTAAGCCCACAACTATCAATGCAGCTAATATTGAATTTGCTGTATTAGATGCAAAAGTACCGCCTACAAAAATCATTGATAATGCTATTAATGTTGGAAACCTTCCATTGCAAGGTACAAAACAATTCGTAAGTATTGCAATTAATTTTTCTCTTGGCGAGTCAATTATTCTACAAGCTATAACTCCAGCTGCATTACATCCAAATCCCATACACATTGTTAAAACTTGTTTACCATGACAACATGCCTTTTTAAATGCTTTATCTAAATTAAAACAAATTCTTGGTAAATACCCACAATCCTCAAGTATAGTAAATATAGGAAAAAATATAGCCATAGGTGGTAACATTACTGCAACTACCCATGCAACAGTCTTATACATTCCTAAAACTAAAATATTAGTAAGCCAAATAGGACTATTTATACTTTTAAAAAAGTTTAATAAATGTGGTTCTAAATTGTTAAACATGTCAGCTAATAACTGTGATGGATAATTAGCACCCTGTATTGTTATCCATAAGATCACAGTCAGAAGTATAAGCATTACTGGTATTCCAAATTTTTTTGATGTTAGAATATCATCTACTTTTTGTTGTTTTAAAATTTGATTTTCATCTTTTTTTACTGTCTCTTCTGCAATATAGGAGCAGTTTTCATATATTTTTAAAGCAATTACATCTCTAATAGAAGTTGCTTCCTCTATAATTTCTTTAATTTTTTTAGTATCTTCATCATCATATAATAAAAAATTTTCATCCACATATTTGCGTATAGACTTTATAATAGTTTCATCTCCATCTAACAATCTTAATGAAACCCATCTATAGTTCATATCATTATATCTTTTATATAATAACTTAGATATAAAATTAACCTTTCTTTCTATATCTTCACCGTAATCTATCTTAAATGGCTTTTCTCTTTTATATTCTTTAGTGTATACTTCTAAATTTTCCTTTAAATCCTTGATTCCTTCACCATTCCTCGCAGAAGTTACAACAACAGGAACTCCTAATAATTTTTTTAATTTTTCAATATTTATTTCTATATTTTTCTTTTTAGCCTCATCAATCAAATTCAAACAAACTAAAACCTTAGGATTAAGTTCTAAAATTTGAATTAATAAATTTAAATTTCTTTCTAAGCAAGTTGCATCTACAACTACAACATTTAAATCTGCCTGTCCAAAGCATATATAATCTCTAGCAACTTCTTCTTCTGATGATGTTGCTAACAATGAATACGTTCCTGGTAAATCTACCAAAATGTACTCATTATTTTTATAATTAAAATTTCCTTGAGAATTTACTACTGTTTTTCCTGGCCAATTTCCTGTGTGTTGGTGTAATCCAGTTAGTTCATTAAAAACAGTACTTTTACCTGTATTAGGATTTCCCGCTAACGCTATTATATATTGATTGCTTTTATTTTTTTCAACAATCTTAATGTCTTTTAAATTTTCTTTTTTTGTTGAATTAAAAGTTAAACCCATCTTTCACCTCTAAAAAAATTGTTTAATAAAATAAATCTATTTTTATTACCTTTATATAAATAAACTAGAATTTCAAATTATATATTAGTATAAAATTTTTATAAAATACTTTTCTTCACCAAAATATTTTCACTTTCTTCTTGTCTAAGCGCTATGCATGTTTCTCTTATAAGATAAGCTACTGGCTCCCCAAAAGGTGATTCTCTTAATATATAAATTTTAGTACTAGGCACAAATCCTAGGTCTAATAATCTTTGTTTGCTTAATCCTGTAGATAAAACTGATTTAATTTCTACAGTCTCACCTACTTCACATTCACTAAGTTTAAATATTTTATCCTCCATAAACCATTCCCTACCTTTTGTTAATTGATTTTAACATTTGTAATCTCATTACATATTATGTAATTTAATATACATTGGTTCTTAATATATATATTTATATAAAATATGCTATTTAAATGAAATCCGGTATTATTTTTATTATTTTTTTTGGATTTTTACCCACATTTTGATACACATAATATTGCTTATATTGCTCACAATATTACTATAATGATTAAAGATTATAAAATTTCTTTAATCAATAAATTTAGAGGAGGTAATTAATAATGAAACAAAATGAATCAATTGGATGCACTGTAGAACAATGCGAACACCATGCTAAAGACAATAACTATTGTACATTAAACAAAATAGAAGTAGGTACTCATGAAACTAATCCTACTATGCCTGAATGTACTGATTGTAATAGCTTTAAAAAATGTAATCACTAATTAAACTATTTTATAAAATTTTGAAATATAAAATAGCATTTTTAGTATACATTTTTTAATAATTAGTATTTATTACTAATATATTAGTAATATTGATATTAATTATTAAAATTGCATAATGGAAATAAAATCTAAAGATTACCCTTAAAGATATTCATATGAGCTCATATTATACAAATTATAAATTGTTAAAATTTAAAATAATTTTTCATTAAATATTTTTTTTACTATCTAAATAAGATATTTAATAAATCTAATTTATAGCTGTATAATTCAGTTGTTAACAACTTTTTTTAGAAAAGTGGAAGATTTTCTTCTGCTTTTCTATAAATAAAATTATCATTTAAAGTAAATATTTGTCTCTAAAATATTTTTGTAACATTTTTGTAAAAACAAAAGTAAAATATAGGTTTATAATTTAATTTGTAGTGTTATGAAAAAATATTTAGTTAAAAGGAGACATAAAAATGAATGTTTCATATAAAAATACATCTAAATTAAAGAAAAAACGAAACCGTTCTATTCTAATTTTTACTTTAGTAATATTTGTATCTTTTATATCAATTTTTTATTGCAATTATAAATTAAATCAATATAAAGATGAAAATACAAACTTAAAATCTAAAATAAATTCTTTAGATGTAGATATAAACGATTTAAAAAGTAAAAATTCTAAGTTATTAGAACAAAAAAAGGATTTAGAGTCTAAAATTAACTCATTATCAAAGCAATAAAACAGTATATTTAATGGTTATAGGGGGGTAATCTGATGAAAAACAGGACAAGCGTTTTATTTGTAAAAATTTTGCTTATTTTTACAATATTTATTCTCATTTTTACTTTATTTATAAATTCAAAAGCTATATTAGCAAAGTCTAATACTAAAACTTTATCAGCAACTATTGAAAATAAGATGGCTGAAAAAGATAAGTTAGCTAAGGAAAATATTTCCTTAAAGGAAACTGTATCAGAAAAAAAATCTCAATATAATGAAGTTTTATCAAATACTAAGATCGCATATCTAACTTTTGATGATGGGCCATCAAATCATACTTTGAAAATTTTAGATATTTTAGATAAATATAATGTAAAAGCTACTTTCTTTGTTAACTATAAACCGGGAATGGAAAGTATATACAAAAAAATATCTGATAGAGGACATACTTTAGCTAATCATACTGCTTCTCACAGTTATACTAAAATTTATGCTAATAATGAAAGTTTTTTAGGGGATATACAATCTTTAGATGAAAAACTAAAATCTATAACTGGTAAAGAACCATCTAAAATTTTTAGATTTCCTGGTGGTTCTAATAATAGAGTAAATGGTCATACTGATGCTAACTTTATGCCTGGATTATCACAATATATGACTGATCTTGGTTATACTTTTTTTGATTGGAATATAGATTCTATGGACGCAGCTACTTTTAAACAAGATAAAAATGTAATAATCCATAGTATCCTTGATAATACTCCATATGTTAAACAAGCAAATATATTAATGCATGATTTAAATCCTAAAACAACTACTGTAGATGCATTATCTAACGTTATTGAGGGATTAAGAGCTCAAGGTTTTATTATTGAACCTTTAACCCATGATTCAGCAAAAATACAATTTACTCCTGTTAATGAGTAATAATTATAAAAAGTTATAGCCACCAATAAAATTGGTGGCTATAACTTTTTGTAGTACTCTATTTAAATTATTAATGATTATTGCTATTTTTTATATTTTTCCTTTAAAAATTTATCTACTCTCTCATTATTTACAGATACTATTTTATTAAATATATAATCATATCCATTTTTTGAATGTGGTATCATACAATTAGTACAATCCTTTATTCCATTACTCATTACATTATTTCCACCACAATCTTCAAGAAAGTATAATGGACAGTAGCAAAATAAGCAATTGAAATCTTCCTCTTTATTTACCTTGTGACAAGGAAAAAATTCGCAATTTTTGTGTTGAAAAAACTTATAATTCTCACTCATGATATTATCTCCAATCCCATAATTAATATTTAAAATTTACTTTTATTTTAACATTTTATTTCAAATTTATCTAACATTCAAATAATTTTCCAAACGCTTACTGATTATATAGCAGACTTTAAAAAGCCTTTTCCCTGAACTTCCATCGCGTCTGAAACAGAAACTAATGCTCTTTTATCTATACTTTCTATCAATTTTTGTGCATTATTAAGTTCCTTTTCTGAAACCACAGAATAAATAATTTTTCTTTTAACACCAGTATAAGCGCCTTCTCCATAAAAAAACGTAGTACCTCTTCCTAAACTGTCCATAATTGCATTTGATACTTCATTTTCTTTTTCAGTTACTATTATTAATATTTTCTTTTGATTAAAAGCATTTATTATTTTATCTATAACTTTAGATTTTACATACATAAGCATCATTGTGTATAGTGTTAACTCTATATTTGTTATGAAAATTCCTAAAGCCACTATTATTCCATTTAATGCGAAATATAATGAAGATATTTTAATTCCTCTATTTCTTCTTATTATTATTGCTATAATATCTGTTCCACCTTGTGATGCTCCTTGTCTAAATATTATGCCCATACCAATTCCACTTAAAATAGCTCCAAAAAATGTAGCTATAACTACATCATTTACAACAAATCCTTTAAGTAATTTGTCTGTTATAACTAATGCTAATGACATAGATACCATTCCAATAATACTCAAAAAAATAAATTCCCTATCTTTTAAAAATTTATACCCTATAACAAATACCGGTAAATTTATTATAAATACCCAGTATCCTGAAGGAATATCAAGAATATATTGAAGTATAAGAGAAATTCCAGCTATACCTCCACTTAAAAGTCTATTTGGTGAAATAAAAATATTTATTGCTATAGCATAAAGTATACTTCCAAAAATAATTTTAATTATCTTTAAATATATATTGTTATATTTTAAATTCATATCAACATCTCCTAATGAATAACTAAATTTTATATTATTTATATAATTTTTAGCTACCCTTTTCATGTAATCAAATAACAATATACATATGTCATATTAATTTTAATCAATTTTTGACTTCTCCTTCCCTCCGAAAGATTATCATAAGATTGTAGGCAGGTTTCCTGACTTTGTAATCATCCTCATTTAGTCCTTCCCAGTTTTAACCAGTGGATATTCTAAACTTGTCCTACTTACAGTAGCGGGGGCTGTAGTGGATTTTAACCACTTTCCCTTTTACCCTTAAATTAAGGCACCTATAAACCCTATATTTTTTTCTTTATTTTTTTCTTTTAAATTAAACATAGGAGAGAATAAAACATCTCTCCTATAGCTTAAGTGTGTAAATTTAATAAAAGTTAATTTTCTACATATAAGACTTCAGTTAGCTATGTGTCTAAACTAATTTTAAATATAAGCAAATTCTTCACAATTATTATTTTTTAGGTATCTAAAATTTAAACTCTAATGGCAATTAACTGAAACTTATCAAATAGAAATAATTTAAAGTTTATAAAAAATATCTTCGTAAAACAAAGATATAATATAGCATAATCTAAGTAATTGTAACTTATATACATTACTTTTTCCTTTGTAATTCCAAATTATTATTTTATTTTATAAGAACATGTTATCAATTTTTCAATAGTTTATCAAGTCTACTTAAATTTTTATTAAAACTTTAGTAGATAAAGAGTATTTTTTAATATTTAACCTCTATCTACTAAAGTCAGGTAAATAAAAGTAATTTAAGTTATTGGAAATATATAAAAAACCTTCGTAAACTTTACGAAGGTTTATATAACAAATATTAAATAATATATTTAAATTGAATTAAATATACGAATTCAAAGATTGTTACAAATTCTTCCCTCCGAAGTTTTATAAAACAAAGTTCTAGGCAGGTCTCCTGGCTCACGCATCATCCTACACCATCCTTCCCAAAATAATTCAGTGGATACTGGTTCGTCTGCGTTACAGTAGCGGGGGCTGCAGTGGATTTCAACCACTTTCCCTTTTAACTCTTTTTAGAGCACCTATTACACAATATTTACTTTATATTTATAATTATACCACGAAAAAATATTTTTTCAATAGTTAAAATTTTTTTTATTTACTTATTCTTTTACTTTTTTAAGAAAGTTTAAATCCAAATTTAACAGGGTCTGTATCATCAATAACAAAATGATTAAATCCAGTTATATATGCACTCGCAGTTATTTCTGGTATTATACCATTAAAATTATCAACCTTTGTTGTTCCTAATATTCTTCCTTTAAACATAGTTCCTAAAATACTTTCATAGATAAATTCTTCACCCTCTTTTAATAAACCTTTAGCATGAAGCGCTGCCATTTTTGCACTTGTCCCTGTTCCGCAAGGTGATCTGTCTATTTGTCCATCTCCAAATACAACAACATTTTGAAGTGTAGCATTTATGTTTTTTGCTGGTCCATATATTTCTACTAAATCTACAGTTTTTATATGTTTTAACGTAGGATGTTCTATTTTTATAGTTTTGTTTACTATATCTCTAATTTGCAAACCAATGTTTGTAATCTTGGCAGAATTTTTAGGATCTATCTCAATTCCTAAATCAGATGCTTTAACTAAAACAAAAAAACTTCCCCCAAAGGATATATCAACTAATATTTTTCCTATTTCCGGCAATTCTATTTTTATATTTTCTTTATATAAAAATGCTGGTACATTTTCAATAGATGTTTCTATAGCTTTTCCATCTTTAACTTTTACAGTTGCTTTTATTAATCCTGCTGGAGCTTCTAATGTTATATTTGTATATGGTTCCTTGACTTCTACCATACCGGTTTCAACTGCTACTGTGGCAGCACCAATAGAACCATGTCCACACATATTAAGATATCCACCACCATCCATAAATATAATGCCTAAATCAGCTTCTTCTTTAGTTGGCTGAGTTATTATTGATCCAAACATATCTTTATGACCTCTTGGTTCTAACATTATAGCTGTTCTTAAACTATCCATATGTTCTTCTAAATAAGATTTTTTTTCCGGCATAGTTTTTCCTGGTATTTGTGGTACTCCTCCTACTACTATTCTTGTTGGTTCCCCCATTGTATGTGAATCTATAGCTTGAATAGATTTTACTACTTTCATTTTTATTCCTCCATTTTTCTCATTTTCAATTTTAAAAATGCTAATGCTTTCTTAGCATCTAAAGTTGTAACTGTGTTCTCACCTACAACTTCTGTTTCTATACCCTGCTTATTTTTATTGAAATCAACTATTGTATCCATATATTTATTTTTAACCACAAATTGAGCTTGTGTCCCTACAAAACTTAACCCAACAACCGGAATTCCTCTTTTACCTATTTCTTCAACAGTATTGGCAAAGTCTACATGGCTATTTCCCCACCCATCTAAGGATAAAATAACACCATCTGCCCTCATAGCTTCTGCCCAAGTTGCAGCCCTCTTTCCAACAAAAAATTTATCTTTGTTACTTTGAGGTGTTCCTACTATCATAATTCCTAACAAATCTATATCTTTATCATCCGAAACTAACTCCACCAAAGGATCCTTAAAATGATGCTTTGTTGTTTCCTTTGTAGACGGCCCTATTCCCATATTAAAATCACCTCCACAATATAGCTTCTATAAGTTTTAAATTTCACCTTAAACATAAATATATTTTTAGTGCATTGCTCTTAAAGCTCCATCCCTATATTCATTCGGTGTTAATATTATTGGAATGTTTCCCATATCAATTATAGATTTAGCTCCTATAGAACTACATGGTTCATTACCTAATAAAGCTGTATCATACATGGCCCCTTGTCCTGCAACTTGCTTTATTATAACTACTTTTTTGCCCTCTTTATTTACTTTATCGTAATATTCATGTTTTTCATCACAATATCTGCCATTAATATTTTTAAGCAATTCTCTTATATTTTGAATTACTTTATCACAACATTTATGTATTTCTAAAATTGTTTCTCTTTCACTAGCTCTCCCCTTATTTACTACCACATCAAATTGAATAATTATATCATCTATGTCTGGAGTGCCTGCCTTACCAAATACAACTTGTTCATTTAAAATTCCTTCTGAACTTCCAAACTCACCTATTTGAATTCCGTTGTCATCTACCCCATTTATCATAACAGTTACCCCTGTTATAACATGAGTTATTCCTTCTCCTAATTCTCCTAAAACCTTAGTTGCTATAGGATAAAAGTCCATTATAGAATTTACCAATATATTTCTTTCATTCTTATAAATAATATTTAAATCTATGGATTTTATAATTTCCCTATCAAATTCTATATCTTCCATAATATTTTTTCTTATGTATAAAGTTTTATTGTCTATAAATGTTTTGTCATAAAATTTAACTTCTTCAATATGAAAAGCCCTAATTACAAGTTTTCTTAAATTTTTAAATTTATACATAGACATACCTCATAATAATTTTGTTTTTGTTAAAAAATATAAACATAAATATTCAAAAAATTTCATTTTTATAATTTCTTGTAGTATTTTTATATGTGAGAATTCCGATTTTCTATTAATAGAAAATCGGAATTACTATTATAATTTTATTTATTAAACTTTTGCTATATATTCATATGGAAGTGATACTATTTTTCCTGGAGTATCTATTTCAATTAACTTTCTTAAAGTATCTTTTAATATATTTATCTGCATTTCTCTGTTATTTGGTTCACCAGCATTAGCTCCCATTGGAACAAGTGGTGCTACAGCCCTTGGTGTACCAGTTTGTCTTACAACTGGTGGTAATGCAGCTATACAAATCGTAGGAATCCCTGATTCCTCTATCGCTCTCTGTACTAATACAGCTGAACGATGACAAGTTCCTCATCCTGCTGTTAATACTACAGCATCTACCCCTTCTTCTTTTAAGATTTTAGCTATTGCTGGTCCTGTTTCATGAGTAAATTTTTCTTGGTTTCCACCACCACCCATAAAACCTATATGCGTTGGGGCTATTTCCTTTATAAATCCTTCTTCTTTTAACTCCCTTAATCTGTCTATTGGAAACATACAATTTATATCCTTATTTACATCTCCATTATCATATCCACCGTGAGACACCATTAAATCTTCTGTTTTAACATCTCCTGGTACTAATCTATAAGTAAAATCTCCTGCTAGATTGAATCTTTTATCACTTTTTAAATGAACTCCAGCAGCAGTTGCAAAAGCTATCTTCATATCTTTTAGTTCTTTTGTAACTGGTGTCCATACTGGTGTTGGTGTTATTGGCACAAATATTTCTGATTGTAAATTATTCACAACAGTACTAACCATTTTGTGTTCCATCCTTTCTTTCTCTCTTCATTAAATTGCTTACATATTTATCATTTGGTTCTTCTTTTAAAACTTCTGGAAAACTCATTTTAAATCCTACTTCTTGGCCTAATTTTAGAGGATAATCAGTTATAAGCATTCTCATTGGAATTTTCATATATCCAAGTCTACCTTTTAAATCCATTGCAACACATCCATCATGTATTTCAACTATTATGCCTTGCATTTCTATAATCTTATCATCATACTTCATTTGCACTCCTCTTTTCATAAGGCATATGAAAAGAAATAAGAAACCAAAGATTCAAAGCATATTTGGTCTATTATTTATTTGATTATGCCTAAATAGAATTTAATTACTTTGTTGAATATTTTTCTAATCTTTTTTGACTCATAGGAATAGCTGTTTCATTTTCTACTCTAACTATGTTTTTGCTATATATTTTTTCTATTTCTTCCAAATTATTTTCTTTTACATTTGAGTTCCATTTTCTTTCAGCTGCTTTTACATCTTTCCCCGCCATAGCTGATTTAACCATTTCTAATGCCCTTATTGCATCTTCTTTACATAAAGTATTGCATCCTAAAACTTCATTTTCAATTCCTGCTTCTGATTTATTATTATCTACCATATACTTCATGTATTTGTTTCCAACAACTAATGCTCCTTGAACTGCACAGAATGACATTCCCACACATGGAACATCTCTCATTCCAATTTGCTCAATATGAGAAGCAAAATCTATATGATTATTTCCAAATCCTTCTGTTGTAACTATAGCGCCATCAACATCCATAGCTTCAACCATCATCCCAAGTCTTTCTGAAACATAGAACTTTTCAGCATTTATTTGTGGTGAACCTACAAATATAACTCCTGCTAAATCTATATTCTCATCATTCATAGCTTCAATTACTAATGGCTCTCTCCAATAATGTCTTGAACATTCTTTAGATGCTGGTCCTATACAAGTTAAAGCATGTATACCACCGTCTAAAACTTCAAGTGGTGATAACATAACCGGTACATTACCAAGGTCAACGTTAGGTTTCCCCCCTAAAACACCTACTGGCTCTTGAGGTAATATTAAGTTATCATGCATAGCTCCTTGTCCCATTATTTCTTTAACTAAAATAACTTTTTTCTTTCCTGGTCTTCTATATTGAACTAACTCTTCTGTTGAAACAACTAAACTTTCATCTAATTCTTTAAGCGCAGTTCTTATTTCCTGTGTTATAAAATCCGTTGCTTTATGAGCAGCTAATGGTCCTGGTCTTTCCATGTTTGTTCCTCTAGCTATAACAACTTCTGATTTTATAAATATATCACCTTTATCTGGAGCACCTGGTCTATTCCACATAATATTTTCATCTAATATACCTTCTGATGAACCAAATTCTCCTATTTGAACTCCATCCTCATCAGTTCCAGTAACCATAACTATTACACCATCAAGTACTTTAGTTACACCTGTACCTACTTTAGACTCACCTTCTTTAGTAGCTATTGGCTGAACATCCATTATAGTTTCAGAGTAAGTATGATATTTATCCGGTGTTATTATGTCTATTTTTATAGATTTTACTAACTCACTTTCATTTTGAGCTTGATTACAAATATCTTCTCTTATGTATAATGTTGTTCCTTCTATTTTTGTTTCTGGTCCAAACTCAACTTTATCTATTTTAAAATGTTTTTTAGTTAAATTTCTAACTTTTTTAGGTTCTAAAAGAATTTCATTTTTCGCAGTCTCTTCTTTTTTTAATGATTTATTCTCAACAGCTCCAGAAACTTTTTTTATTAAATTTTCTTTTTTATCTTCAACTGTCATAGGAAATGAATTTAAAGGTACTTCTATATCTATTCCTTTTCCCTCTTCAATTTTAATTTTTAAAATTCCACCATTTATACAAGATGTTATTCCCTGATTTTCTTTTACAACTTCTTTATATCCTTCTAATAACTCTGCTGTTATAGGAGTTAATGCTACAGTATCTACAGATAACACTTTTCCTAAAACTTCTTTTACTGTTAAAACTCTCTCGCCTAAATTAACAAGTAGTGAATCCTCTAATTGTTCAAAATACATAGGATTTTCTAAATCGCTTTCATTTATAATTTCACCACATTTTTTATTTATCTTTAAAACAGCTTTTGCATCTTCATCTATTTTAAATTCTTCTTTTTTAGTCTTGTCATTATTACCTTCTAATTCTTTAACACCTTCTAATACATCTTTAGTTAATGGTGTTAATGAATCTATTGTTTTTAAAAGTTTTGCACCAATAACTTCTCCAACCTTTAAACAATCACTTGGAATGTTTAAAAGTCCTGAGTCAACCATATCTGGGAATATATCTGGATCTTCTAAATTATCTGCTGAAATTATAGTTCCAGCTTCTGTTCTACAACAAACTACAGCAACTTCATTTTTCAAAGCTTCTGCATGCTTTTTAGTCATTGACATAATAAATTCCTCCTAATCTATTTTCAATCTTCTAGTTAATTTATGATTAACTGTTCTAAATACATGGTCTGTATGATGATACACAGCTAATCCTAATTTAGGTGCAGAATTCATAACAGTATTAGAACAATCACTACAATTGGCTATTATTATTCTTTCTGCTCCATCTTTTTTAAATTTCATTACAACAGCTGCTTGGCCTGGGCAATCTCCTGGTGTTTTGCATTTGTTAGCACCTTTTATTTTGACTATATTTTTGCAATCCATTACAGAAACCACATTAGCCTTCATTTTACTTGCAATATCTCTAAGTCTTTCTTCATTGGCACCACAAGCACATACTAATAAACCTACATTACCTTTATACTCTGGAAACGTCATAGTAACTATTGCTCCACCTGAAGTTTTTGTTACAATTGAATTATTAAGCTCCCCTGCTTTTCCTGTATATGGTCCACCTATAACGATTTCTCCATATTCTCCATCAATGCCCCCACATTCATCTATTAAAGAACTTATTTTCGTTCCTATTGGCACTTGTAAAAATACTTTTTCTTCTAAATCTTTTAGTTTTCCTGCAACTGTAATATCTTTATCTATAACAGGTTTTCTATCTTCCACTGCTCTTTTTATATTTACAAGAGTTTCAGCATTTAAAACCACAACATCAGCCTCCACTGGAAGTTGTGTAGGTTCTAGCCAAACACCTAATACTTCGTGTATTAACGCTCTTTCTTCTCCTGCTGGATATATATCCTTAAGCTCTTTAACTTCTATATTTTCTTCATTTGCTATTGCTTTTTTTATTTTTTCAATAGCCTTTTCATTCTTACCTTTAATTCCTATATAAGCTTTTGGTGCTTTTGTGACTTCCATAGCATATTTAATACCTTTAATAACATCCATGGGATTTTCTTCTAAAACTTTTATATTATGTTTTAATAATGGTTCACACTCAACACAGTTAGCTATTATACAGCCATCTGGAATTTCAACATTTAATTTCACATGAGTGGGAAAACCAGCTCCACCTGAACCAACAATTCCAGCTTCAAAAATATATTCTTTAACTGTAGTACACTCTTTTATCGGTACATAGTCATTAGTTTGACTATCATCTTTCAATATTTTTATTTCATTTTCAGTGATTTCTTTTACTTCACCTGAAATACTAGCATGTATCTTAGCACCTAGTCCCTTATTAGGTTCTCCTATGCACTGACCTCTTTTTACTTTTTCTCCAACCTTAACTATTGGCTCACAATTAGCACCTATATGCATTTTTAATGGTATTTTAACTATATTGTCCATTTTTTTACCTCACACATTTCAATATTTTTTATGTAAACCTCGTCAATATATGTAGTCATAGTTATATTTAGCAATTTATATGCCAACTTTTGTATTATTTGTAAAACAAATAACAAATACCATTGAAATAGCCACTGTGAATAAAATAATATTCACAGTGGCTATCTTGTTCTTATTTTAAATATGTCATTTTTTTGACACTTAAATTTATAATTTTATTGTTTTTTTATGAGAACCTATTGATTTATCTTCCTTTATTGAAGGTGACTTATTTTTGACATATCTGT
The DNA here is from genome assembly GCF_054767855.1 of Clostridium sp. CTA-19. NCBI lineage: Bacteria > Bacillati > Bacillota > Clostridia > Eubacteriales > Clostridiaceae > Clostridium > Clostridium sp. CTA-19. The sequence goes on from NZ_BAAABH010000005.1 coordinate 46,568, forward strand.
CATTTTTCTGACATTATTAGTATAATTAATTAACTTGAATATTTTTAATTTATTTGATTTAATTTATAATATAAAGTACTTCTTTTTATTTTAAGCATTTCTGCTGCTTTTACTTTATTTCCATTACATATATTCATAACTTCTTTTATTAAATTACTTTCTAACTGTTTTACTCTTTTTTCCAAATCATACTTATCAATAATGGCATTATTTAATCCCATTATTTGTGATTTATTATATTCTAAAATATAATGTGGTATATTTTTTATACTAATTTTTTTATCAGTTGATAATACTACCATCCTCTGAACTACATTTTTTAACTCTCTTATATTTCCTTCCCATTTATAACTAGATAAAATTTCATATATTTCTTCATCAACAGAAACAATATCTATTTTTTCTTTTTGAGATATTTTTTTAATAAATAAATCTATAAAGTTCTTTATATCCCCTCTTCTTTCTCTTAACGGTGGAAGTTCTATTTGAACTATTGCTAATCTATAAAACAAATCACATCTAAAAGATTTTTCTTTTATAGCCTTATTTAAATCTTTATTAGTTGCTGCTATTATCCTAGTGTTCGTATTAATAAATTTTTCGCTTCCTAATCTATTTACAACACCATCTTGTAAAACTCTTAATAATTTACTTTGCATACCTATAGGCATGTCCCCTATTTCATCTAAAAATAATGTACCATTATTAGCAAATTCAAACATACCCATTTTTCCCTTTTTAGTTGCTCCTGTAAAAGCACCTTCTACATATCCAAAAAGCTCACTTTCTAATAAATTTTCTGGTATCGCACTACAGTTCACTGCTACAAATTCGCCTTTTCTCCCACTGGCTTCATGTATTGATCGTGCAAAAACTTCTTTTCCAGTACCACTTTCTCCTGTAATTAATACTGAAGTTGATGTTGGCGCTACTTTCTGAGCTAAAGAAATTGCCTCTATTATTTTTTTACTTTTCCCTACTATATTTAAAAATGTATAATTATTAGAAAATTCTTTGCTATACGCTTTACTTAAAGCCTCTACTTGTGCATTAGCATTTTCTAATTTTTCAGACAAACATACGACCTCTGTAATATCTCTATCTGTAGAAACTACCGCTATCATATCATTTTTTTGATTAAATATAGGTATTACGCTTAATATAACTGATTTTCCAGTCATTGGCTCATGATGAATATTTTCTAATGGCTTTCCTTCCTTCAAAACTTTCGGTATTATTGGATTGTTAAAATGTTTTTTCACATTTTCTCCAACAATATCACAAGCTTTTAACTTATATAATTTCTCCGCACTTTTATTCCAATATATTACCTTTCCATCCACATCACAAATACATATAGCTTCATGTATATTATTAAGTATATTATTTTGCAAACTAAACATTTCATCAATTTTTATGTAAAAACTATCTCTTAAATTATTACTAGTGAGAACCCCTATAACCTTCCCCTTTTTTACAACTGGAACTCTACCAATATTCTTTTTAATCATCATATCTCTGACATCTCTTGCAAAATCATGGGGAGAAACTGTAAAAACATTTTTAATCCCATGGTTTATAATTGAATCTTCGAAAATATTAATTTCAGGATATTTTGAATTAATATTTTCAACTTTAGCTAAATCATTTCTTGTAAAAATCCCCTCTAATCTATCTAATTCATTTATAATTATTACTTCATCTAAATTATTTTTAATCATTGCTTCTGTTGCATATTTTACAGTATCATGGCTAAAAACTTTTACAAAATTTTTATTCATAATGTCTTCTGCTTTGTATATTAATTCTTCTAAATTCATAAAATCTTCCTTCTCATACCATTTTTATATTATTAATTTTTGTATATCTCATAAATTTTTATAATAGCTATTTTATTTGTTATATATAATTATATATATTGTAGATAATGTTATCTACAGTTTCCTGATATATTAAAATAAACTATAGGATTCCAAATTAAATTTTAAGATTATTGAATAAATTTAAATTAGAGCTTGCTTCTCTATAAAATTTCAATTTAATAAAAAACACTAAGAATATATAAATACAATTGCATTCTATACTCTTAGCGTACTATTTATTTACATTTTTTATTTATACCTTCAAATAAGTATTCTAGATAATCTGTATCTACATTCTTCTCTTTTAAAATTTTAATTCTACATTTTGCTCCCTCTAATGCTTCTCTACCATTGAGATAATCCCTAGCTTTAACACAATTACTTGCATATTCTATTAAATAATCAATTTTTAAAACTATATTAGCAAGATCATCATCTCCATTATTAACTAACTTTAATAATAAGTCATATACTTTTGGTGAAGTAGTATCTCTTACACTATTTAACAAATCATTGTTTTTACTTGTTTTCTTAGGCATTTTAATCTCCTTATTTAAATTATTTTTTTCAATTACATATTTCTCATTTTCTATTATAACAAAAATAAGGCCATGTATACTTTTCGTTCTATACATAACCTTATTTTTGCTAATTAAATATTAATAACTTTGAGATATTTAATGGTGACCCATAGGGGAATCGAACCCCTGTTACCACCGTGAGAGGGTGGTGTCTTAACCGCTTGACCAATGAGCCTCAATACAAGTCTAATTATATTCCTAATGTTTAAAACATTCAATATTTTTCTTTTAAATTCCTTATTTCTTATTTCTATAGTTACTTATCCTCTATTTAAATTATAAATACTATGTCTTTCTATTTTATTACTATATCAAAATATTTTAATAGCATAGCTGCATCAGGAACTGTAAATATTGCTTTTTTTAATTTATTTGCCTGTGGATTAATATCATATTCTTTAGCATATGAAAAATCTGCTTTTGATAAATTACAATCTAAAAAAACAGATTTAGTTAAAGTTGTATATGTAAAATCACACTCTTGTAAATTTACCTCTATAAAATCGCATTCTTTAATTATACTTCCCTTAAAAGAAGTCTTTTTTAATGAAAGTCTAGAAAAATTACAACTATTTATTAAACTTTCAAAAAATTTTACATCTAATATGAAATTGTCACATTTAGTAAAGTTTATACCCACTATTTTACATCCCTCAAATGTTACATTTCTAAATTTTGTATCATCCACATTTATTAATGCTAAATTACATTCCTTAAATATACAATCTTCAAAAGTTGAACATGAAAAGTCTCCTTGTAAAAAATCACAATTTAGAAACTCACATTGTTCAAAGTTTTTTTCAATAAGAAATTTACTTTCTTTAATATTGCTAAATTTTTTTCTATAATAATCATTGTCTAAAAATTCCATATTACACCTCTTGTTAAATACTTTTTTATTGAATTTTATAACTTTTTATCTACTGGTTTTATATTTTTCACTAATATATTAAATAGTAGACTACCTGTAACTTTACCAATTACCCCTACTTTTTTAGGCCTATAATATATTTTATCTATCCAACATTTTTCTTTCCAATAATTTTTATCAACTTCAAAAATATTATTAGCTAACGCTCTTTGAACTTGATAAGTTGTTATTTGTTTCATAGTAATACTGTATGACATCCCATCAGTATTTAAATGTTTTATAAATGGTAAAATTTCTTTTTTTTCAATTTCTTTATCTAAATTCGATATGGTTCTCCCTACTTCACTAACTATATCAACACCCCATTGAACTAAACCTTCCTCTAATGATCTAAAGGTATTTTTTAGTCCTGAGCCTGCTGTTGTAGCTACTAAAATTACTGGCTTACCTTCAAGTACAGGTCTATGAAACCACCTACAAGTCCTATCTAAAAATGTTTTTAAATTTCCACTCATATTGTTGATATAAACTGGTGTTCCTATAACAATCCCATCACACTCTTCTAATTTTTTCATTAAAAATTCCATATCATCATCTATATTACATTTATTTTTGTAAATACAATATTCACATCCATAACATGGTGAAACTTTGTAATCTTTTAAATTTATAACTTCAATATCATACCCATGATTAGATAATATTTTTTTAATATTTTGTAGAACAGTAAAAGTATTCTTTTTTCTATAGCTAGAATTTATAATTAATATTTTTTTCAATAAAATCACCACCAACTATCAGCTAATATATTACTAATTATACAATATAGATAAAGAAATCACTATCAGCACTTATAACATATAACGCTTAATAGTGATTTACCTATGTATTTATTAAATTACTTCTTTGTTAATTGAATTTTCATGGCGCTTGATTGTGGTGGAATTGACTTAGTCATAGCTGGGCTTAACTCAACGTATACAGTATCACCTTTATCAAAGACAATTTTATTTAGTTCTTTTTCACATGGTTTTAATATTTTTGTATCTTCGCTTACTATAACTACTACTGTTTCTTTATAGACTTCACAGCCCTTCAGATATCCTTCAACTAATAATCTTGTATAACTTCCTTCTTGTTTAACTTCCTGTACTTCACCTATTAAAATAGTTTTAGGAACTTTTCCGCTTACTGGAACTGTTATTAATAACATCATCATAGTAAATAATAAAACTTTTTTTATTTTCATTTTTTTACCCTCCTATAAATTCTTTTATTAATAACTTTTGTTTTTTATAAGAAATTATACTAATATAATTATTTTTCATATATAACTACATTTTTTCCACTATTTTTCCCTTTATATAACAATTCATCAGCTAGTAATATTGTATCCGTGACACTTTTTTTTCCATCATATTTAGCAGCCCCTATTGTAACTGTTATCTCAACATTTTCTTTCCAGCTATATTCTTCTATTTCTTTTCTTATTTTTTCTAATGGACTTATATCCATTAAATTTTTCTTTTCTACTATTATTAAAAACTCTTCTCCACCATATCTCACTAAAATATCTTTTTTGTTTAATATTTTTTTTATAACCTTCACCAATTCAATTAAAATGTAATCTCCAAATAAATGTCCATAGGAATCATTTATTTTTTTGTAATCATCTATATCTAAAATAGCTATAATACATTGTTTTTTATTTTCATCATAAATACTTACTATATTATTAAAATATTCTCTATTATAAGCTCCCGTTAAAGGATCTTTGTTTATCTTTTCTTTTAAAATTAAATTTACCTTTTCCCTTTTTTTATTTCTACTATATAGTACAGATATTAATAATGTGAGTATTAGTATTATTGTAGTTAATATAAAAAATATTAACCCTACCTGTAAATTATATATAAATTTTTTATTATTATTTATTTCTCTATATTTATCCTTATGAATTTTTTCTATAATTTCAATTACAATACCATTTTCATTATCATTACTATTTTCATCTAAAAGTTCACCATTACGACGCCAATAAAGCTCTTGTTCTTTTTCCCCTTTAATTTCATATATTTTTATAAGTCTATTTACTATATCTTTTGACATTTTTAAAACAGATTTTTCTTTCAAGTTATTATAAGCCTTATAATAATAATTTAATGCTTTGTCATAATCACTTTTATTATAATATAAATTTCCATAAGCGTTGTTTATTTTTCCTACCTCAATTAAATCTATAGAATCATTCAGACTATTTTCTATAATCTTTAAATTTTTTTCTGCTTCATCAAATTTTTTTAATTCTATTTGGGAATATACTAAATTTAGTAATAGTTGATTTCTAAAATCAACATCATATTCATTTTTTAATTCTAGGTATTTATCATAAGCTTTAGCGAAGTACTTTTCAGCTTCTTGAAAATTTTTATTATAATAATTATAAAAGGCTAAACTTGTATATATGTCATACCTATCTATTTTGTTTTCCTTTTCTAATTCTTGTCCTACATTATAATATTCTTTAGCATGTTCTGGCGCGTTTAATTGTTGTATTAGCGTAGCCATAAGATAATTTACAGCTACCCTATCTTCTTTATATTTCTCCCTTTTATCTTTTAATTGTATTTTATTTAATACTTCTAAAGATTCATAAGCATAATAACTAGACATTTTAAATTCTTCTTTTGCTGAAGTCATATTAGAGGCCATACCATATAAATCTACTAATTCTTCATAATATTTTTCTTGTATTAAATAATATTTTGCAATATCAACATATTTTAATGCATCATCATAATTTAATTCTAATCTATTTAAATAAACAAGACTAAAATAAATCTTTGCTTGAAGCTTATCATTTTTTTTTGTAGATTTTTCATCTAACATTTTTTCACAATAATCAATCATTTTAGCAACATCATAATTGTTTGTTTTTCCAATTTGATCAATAAAATTTTCTACATTTTCCATAGCTATTACATTAATTTTTTTTAAAAATATTACTAAAAGAAAACTTATAAAGAAAACTTTTAACCTTCGAAATTTCATACTATCTCCTCATATAGTTTCTTATCCATTGTATATATTCATCTTCTTTTAATGGTTTTGAAAAATAATATCCTTGTATTAAATTAAATCCTAAATCTTTAAACAATTTGTATTGATACTCAGTCTCTACCCCTTCAATTACTGTATCTGTTTTTAAAAGCTTTGCCATAAATATTACAGACTCTAATACTTTTAATTGACGGTCACTATATATTATATCTATAAAGTCTTTGGGAATTTTTAATTCATTAAATGGAACTTGTGCTATTCTATTTAATGATGAATATTCTGTTCCAAAATCATCTATTGAAATTTTGAACCCTAATTTTTTTAATTGATTAATATTATCTAATACCAATTTGTTATGATTTAAATCTATATTTTCTAATATTTCTATTATTATATTTTCTTTTTTTACACCGGTCTCTATTATGATATCATTTACTATATTAACTATGTCTTCTTCTTGTAATGTTTTTACTGAAAAATTTACAGAACAGGTATTATATATATTCAATCCTTCTAATTTTTTTTCAAATTCACAGGCTTTTTTCAAAATACATAAATCTACTTTGTGTATTTTACCGATTTCTTCAGCTAATTTTATAAATATATTAGGAAATATTAATCCTTTATGTTTATGATTCCATCTAGCTAAAGCTTCAAATCCTTTAACATTTTCTGTTATAGCACAGATTTTGGGTTGAAATACAACTGCAATTTCACCATTTTCTATAGCATTATCTAAATCTTTTTCTAAATCTTTAATATTGGAGTATTTTTCCTTTAACTCTTGCGAATACTCTACAGGATTATTTAGTTTATTTTCTTTTCCATAATACATAGCTAGTTCGCTATTATTTATTATAGTCTCAAAATCTTCATCTTCATTTATTGCATATCCTACATTTAATTCAAAAATTAACTCAATTTTTTCATCATTACAACAAACACTTTTATTCAAACATAATTCATCTAACACATTTTTTATATAATTACTGTCTGTTGTATCAATAGCATATAAAAATTTATCACTATTATACCTACAATACGCTTTTTTTACATTTTCATATGTATTTAATTTTTTTAATGAATTAGCAACCTGTATTAAAATCTCATTTCCTACTCCATGTCCATAAACATCATTTATATCTTTTAATTTTTTTACATTTATAAAAAATATAGTGTAAGGCTTATTCCATGAAAAAATTATTTTTTCAAAAACATTAAAATTATATATATTAGTTAAATTGTCTTTTTTATAAATTAAATCTAACTTCTTAGAAAGCAGTTTGTTTTTTTTTCTTATATGAACATTTCTTGAAATGATAAAAAAAATTATAATAGTACTAACGTATATATTTAGATTTAGATATTTTGTATAAAATTTACTTAAAATAAGATATATTATTGAAAATAACGCAAACCTTACAGTTGAAAGTATTATTAAAAGCTTATTGTTTTTATATGTATTCTTTTTATTTATATTATTTTCATGACAACAATATAAATATATTATAAAAAGTAATATTACATAAGATATATATTGAATTGTTTTTATGTGAAAAGTTTTTAAAGTTGCATTAGAATCTCCACATATATTATATAAATTTAGATATGTTAAACACCTAGTTAAAAACATAATGAAAAGTAAAGCAATTATTTTAATATACTTCTTTTGATTTCTCACATCTACTTACTCCCTCATTTTTAAAACTTCTTAATATTTTATATTTCGCCATTTTTATTAGATTACTTTATATGATTCACACAATTTTAAAATTCTGCCATAATCAAAAAACCTAAGCTGCCATTTCATAAGGCAGCTTTTTTTATATATTGTTTATTATATTTTAAAATTTATTACAGCTATGACATCTTCACATTCGGACAATATAATTTTAGGTTCTATATTATTAACCCCTAAAGAAACTATAATATGAAAAATAGCTGTTCCTATATCCATTCTTTTTCCTCTTATAAGTTTTTTAGATTTCACAATATCTCTATCCCTTTTAATCTTTATACCATTTTCTAATATTTCGAATCTCCAAGGTTGTCTATTTAATAATGATGGCGCTAGTCTTGCTGCATTTATTGCATCAAGAACTTGTCTTGATTTTATTTCACTTAATTTTTTATTTATTATTAAAGTTTCTAGAGAATTTCTTTCTCTTTTACTTGTATTTTCTTTTTTATTCTCATATCCAAATAAAATTATTGAATATATATTTTCACTTTTTTTTATACTACAATTTTCAACTACACTAGTTCTTTTAAAATTACCGCTAATCCAGCAAGTTCCTATACCTTTTGAAGTGCAATTTAAAATTATATATTCACCTAAATACCCTATATAATCTTCTATGAAATTTTTATGTTTATCTCCTATTAATGTAAAATACCCGTTACAATTTTTAATTTTCCCATATGCTCCAATTATATCATTACAAATATCTCTATTTCTATTTTTCTCAAAAACCACTTCTACCTTTATTCCACAACTTAAACTATTTATATAATTCTCCAAATATAAAATAAATTTTTCATCCTCATAATCTAATTTTAAATCCTCATAAATTCTTATAGATTTTCTATTATAAATAGCATTGTTAAATTTTTCATAGTCAATATCTAAATCTAACATATCCCTCACCTCCCCCTGTACTCTTTAATATTTCTATTAACTCTAATAATGTATATATTTAAAATTCTTACAAAACAAGAAAAAATATCATCTATTCACTAATCAGATAGATTAGATATTTAAAATATTCCTTTTATTATATATTATTTACTATTTTGAAATTTGTTCTTAATACACAGTCTCCTGAATTTTTTATTTTTGCAATATATTTTTATTTTCAATTAAATTTTAAATTTTCATATTATAAAAAGCCACTGATTATTATTTAGCCAGTGACTTTAAATTAATATATTAAAATATTTTTATAGGTTATAAGAACTATAACTGCACTTAAAATTCCAATTATCATTCCAACAAAAACATCTGTTGGATAATGTACATATAGATATATTCTTGAAAACCCTATCATAAAAGCCAATAAAAGTGATGCTAGCTTTAAATATGGAAATGTTATAAAAAGTACAGTTGCTATAGCAAAAGATGATGATGTATGTCCTGATGGAAAAGAGTATGATTTAGGTATTGTAACTAAAGGATTTTCTCTTGGATATCTAATTATAGGTCTTACTCTCTCAACTATATTTTTTATTATACCTTCAGTTAATAAAACGCTTAATGCTAAAGACATTAAACATAACACACCTAAATTTCTATATTTGGGTTTAACTATTAATAGGGCTGATATTATAATCCAAATTAACCCTCCATCGCCCAGATGAGTAATAAAAGGCATAACTTTATCCAAAATAGGATTTTTTAGTTTATAATAAATAAAATCTATTATATTTTTATCTATGGAGTGTATTTTTTCTCTCATTTTTATCTCCTAACGTTTTTCAAATTTTTACTAATTAAGCGTATTGTTTTAATATGAATTATATCAAAATTTTTTTTATATTTCTATAAATCATATATTTTTATAAGCCATTCTATATAAAAATTTTCGATGCTATTAAGGCATTAATATAATTTTGTCCTGAAGTTGTATATGCTATACTCATCGGAGTTAATGTTACACCGTTAGCCTTAATATATTTTAAATCTCCAGTTTTTGTTTTACATATGGAAGATACATAAAATCCTATTGTGTCATGAATAACATAATATTCCTCATTATATTTTCCTAAATAAATCATCACATGTCCTTTCATATATAGTATACTCCCTGGGTGTAGCCAATCTAAAAATTTTTTCTTCTGATTCATTTGTAAATCATTCATTTTCTTTACAATGCCTAAGTTTTCATCTGATTGCTTCGAAGTATTTCTTGGGATATATATTCCCATAGTTTTTAACACATCTAATACTAAACTTGAGCAATCCCTTGAAAAAAAATCTCCTCCCCAACCATATCTTTCACCTAAAAACTTGAAACTTTGTTTTATTATATTTTCTTCAGTATAATATAAAAATCCGATATTTACATCAGCACATCTAGGTATTAATGTTTTTACAAGTTCTAAATTTCCATCTTTTTCATTTCTTACAGGCAAATAAATTACATAGCTCGCTAAAACATCCATATCATCTACTTCATTTGGTATAGAATTCTTTTCTACAAGCCTTAATTTGACACCCATATCTATAGGAATTAACGCTGTTCTTTTCTCTATTGGATTATAATTTGTATAAATTCTTCTACCTGTCACAATCAAAAAATCCTTAGATTTTGCGTATTCTTCTATATCCTTTTTGCTCCCAATTGCTAAATATTTTTTTCTAACCCACCCTTTGCAATTATAACTTTGAATAAAATACCACTCTTTATCATAACTTTCATGAAATACTAATACAGGTTCACATATATTTATTGCTGACTCTATTAACCTATCTATGATGTACTCTTCTTCATTATCAAATAATTTATCATCTGTAGGATAAGATTTTACAATAGTCCTATAAGTTATCATTCCATATTTAACTACTGAATTGTACAATATTTTATCAATATCCAAATTTGTTTCTAATTTTTTTATATCCTCTTCCTTTAATTTTAAACCATCCTTATACATTTCTTTTTTTATAGGAACACTTATAGATAAAATTATATCTTTCACTTCATTTTTAGTGTATTGAATCTTAAGGTCAAATACATCCTTTATATGACTACCTGACATACTTTTATTGTTAAAACTTTCAATTTTGTCATAACACCCTATTATTCTAGATGATGTCTCACTATGCCTTATCCAAAAGTCAGGATTTAGCATTTCATAAGTTATTTCTGGAATAGTTGAATTAAAATATTTTTCCATGCAACCTTCCCCCCTTCTTTCTATTTTCTTACTTTACTATACACTTACAATATATTATATTTTTATACATTACTGGTTATACTTATAAAACAAATACTTATTAAATCTCTTTACTTAGTAACCTATTAGGATATATAATAATATATAAATAGTAATATACTATTTATATATTTCTAACATATTTTTTCTTTATTAATATTGACATAATATTTTTTAATGTTATAATATTAAAAAGTTTAATACTATGACGAGGACAGTAGACTATCGATACATTTTCAGAGAAAGAATACATTAGCTGAAAGTATTCTTAAATGGAATTTAGTTGAAAACCACCTCTGAGTGACTCTAATAAAGTCCGGTAGACTCCGTTACAAGTCTAGTAATAAAGTGGTCTATTTTTATAGGCAAATTGGGTGGAACCACGGGTTTATACTCGTCCCTTTCTTTTTTAAGAAAGGGACGAGTTTTTTTATTTAAAATCAATAAATTATAAATAAATTTATTTCTACATAATAATAAAATCGAAAATTATTTTATTACTTAACAAAATAAGTCATTATTTTGTATCATTAATTGAATTAGGAGGAATTTAGTATGATAAAAATTAGTTTAAAAGATGGATCTATAAAAGAATTTGAAAATGAATTATCTGTTTTAGATATAGCTAAAAATATTTCAGAAGGATTAGCAAGGGTTGCTTGTGCAGCAACTATTAACGGCGAAGTAGTTGATTTGCGTCATATAGTTGATAAAGATTGTGAACTTAATATATTAACTTTCGATTCTCAAGAAGGTAAAGATGCATTTAGACACACTGCTTCTCACATATTAGCTCAAGCTGTAAAGAAATTAAATCCTTCTGCAAAACTTGCAATAGGGCCTTCTATAGATAATGGTTTTTATTATGATTTTGATGTTGAAAAGCCATTTACTTTTGAAGATTTAGAAAAAATTGAAGCTGAAATGAAAAAAATCGTTAAAGAAAACTTACAAATTGAAAGATTTGAACTTCCAAGGGATGAAGCTATAAAGCTAATGGAGGAATCTGGAGAAATTTATAAAGTAGAATTAATTAAAGACCTTCCTGAAAACGAGGTTATATCATTCTACAAACAAGGTGATTTTGTTGATTTATGTGCAGGACCACACCTTCTATCAACAAAACCAGTTAAAGCATTTAAACTTACTAAAATTGCAGGAGCTTACTGGAGAGGCGATGAAAAAAATAAAATGCTTTCTCGTATATACGGAACTGCATTTACTAAAAAATCAGACTTAGACGCTCACATTGAGGCACTTGAAGAGGCTAAAAAAAGAGATCACAATAAACTTGGTAGAGAATTAGAATTATTTACAACTTCCGAACCGGTTGGCCAAGGTCTTCCTATTTTATTACCAAAAGGATCTAGAGTTGTACAATTACTTCAAAGATTTGTTGAAGATGAAGAACAAAAAAGAGGTTATTTATTAACAAAAACTCCTTTAATGGCTAAAAGTGATTTATATAAAATTTCTGGACATTGGGATCATTACAAAGATGGTATGTTTGTTTTAGGCGATGAAGAAAAAGATGATGAAGTATTTGCTCTTCGTCCTATGACTTGCCCATTCCAATTCATGGCTTATAAAGCTAAAAAGAGAAGTTATAGAGACTTACCTTTAAGATACAACGAAACTTCTACTTTATTTAGAAATGAGTCATCTGGAGAAATGCATGGTCTTATCCGTGTAAGACAATTCACAATTTCTGAAGGACATTTAGCTGTAAGGCCTGACCAATTAGAAGATGAGTTCAGAGGAGTTGTCGATTTAATTAACTATATGTTAGATACTTTAGGAATTAGAGAAGATATAACTTATAGATTCTCTAAATGGGATCCAAACAACAAGGCTAAATATATAGATAAGCCAAAAGAATGGGAAGAAACTCAGGATAAGATGAGACAAATCCTTGATAATCTTCAATTAGATTATACTGAAGCTGAGGGTGAAGCAGCATTCTATGGTCCTAAGCTAGACCTTCAAATAAAAAATGTTCACGGAAAAGAAGATACTATAATAACTGTCCAAATTGATTTCTCATTAGCTGAAAGATTTGGAATGACTTATATAGATAAAGATGGTAAAGAAAAACATCCTTATATTATTCATAGAACTTCTATTGGATGTTACGAAAGAACATTAGCTATGCTTATAGAAAAATATGCTGGAGCATTCCCAACTTGGCTTGCACCAATTCAAGTTAAAGTTCTTCCAATCTCAGAAAAATATCATGATTATGCTGAAGAAGTTACTAAAGAACTTGAAAGAAATGGCTTAAGAGTTGAAACTGATTATAGAGCTGAAAAAATAGGATATAAAATTAGAGAAGCTCGTAATGAAAGAGTTCCATATATTCTAGTTGTAGGTGAAAAAGAAGCTGAAAATAAAGAAGTAGCCATCAGAAGTAGAAAAAATGGTGACGAAGGTGCTATAGCATTAAAGTCATTTATTGAAAGAATTACTGTAGAAGTAGAAAATAAAGAAAAGTAATTATTAAAGCAACACTTAGCAGTGTTGCTTTTTTCTGCATTAAATTACAATACAATGTTATAATTCAATTGAAATAGTTAATAAAATTTAAATTTAATTAACTCTTTCTAAACTTTTTTAAATTTAGTTTAAATTTTTGTTTCATTTTAAAGTATACAGTAGATAAATCATCTTTTTAAGAGGTTCTTTTAAATATTCTATTGTAATAGCACTTTGCAGAATTGCCTGTTTATTGTAGTAAATTTAAAATAGTGATAAAATTTATCATATACAAATCTAGAAAAAATAAATATATTTTGGGAGGCGCTTATGAATAATATTGAAATACAAAACATAAATAAATTTTTACAAGATAATAAAGAAAATATAATCAATGATATAAGAGACCTAGTTGCTATACCTAGTGTTTCTGAAAACTTACCCAAAGTTAAAGAATGTTTAAAAACAGTTATATGCAAAGCTGAAAAAATGGGTTTTAAAGCATATACAGTTTTAGATGACTCAATCGGTATTGTTGAAATGGGTGACGGAACTGAAACTATAGGAATATTAACTCATATAGATGTAGTTCCTGCTGATGATTTAGACAAATGGAATAGTAATCCATTTGAAATGGTTGAAAAAGACGGAGTTTTATTTGGTCGTGGAGTTTTAGATGATAAAGGTTGTATAGTTTCTTCATTATATGCTATGGATGCTATAAGAAAACTTAACTTACCTATTAACAAGAAAGTTCAACTTATAATAGGTACTCAAGAAGAAGTTGAGTGGGTTGATATGAATGAATATATAGAAAAGTATCCTTTACCAGATTACGGATTTACTCCTGATGGACAATTTCCTATTTGTAATAAAGAAAAAGGATATGCTGATGTAGCATTTAAATTTACTTCTTGCACTTGTTGCACTGGAGATTTTGAAATTACAAAACTTCAAAGTGGTAATGCTACTAACTCTGTTCCAGGGGTTGCTACTGCAATATTAAAAGGTGATCTAAATAAATTTAAAGATTCATTAAATAAATATTTAGCTTTAAATAAAGATGCTAAAATAACATTTTCTGAAGATGGATCGGTTATAAAAGTTGTTGCTGAAGGTGTTTCAGGTCACTCTGCATTCCCACATTTAAGCATAAATCCTATAGTTATGTTAGGTAAATTCCTTAATACATTAAGCATTGTTTCTAATTCTCAAGGAAATGCAATTAAATTTATAGCTGAAAATTGTTATGATTATTTCGGAAAAGGCTTAGGAGTTTATAGCGAAAGTGAATATTTAGACGGCGAATATATGCATAGAAATGTAATATCTCCAACAGTAGTTAAAGAAGATGATTCTCATTGCACAGTTATTTTAAATATGAGACCTGTATATGGTACAACACTGGAAGGATTAAAAGAAGTATTTACTAAAATATCAAATGAGACTAAATCTACATTTGAAGTATTAGATTTCTTAGCTCCTATATTTGTTAGCAAAGAAAAGCCATTTCTTCAAATAATGGAAAATACTTATAATGAATTAAGTGGTTTAAAAAATGATTTTACACTTGGACATGGAACTTCTTATGCAAAAGCTATGCCTAACACTGTTGCATGGGGACCAGTTTTCTATGATGAAGATGAATGTTGTCATGTAGCTAATGAATTTATATCACTTGAAAAATTATTTAAAGCCACTGAAATATATTCTGTAGCATTAGGTAGAATGCTTGAAGAAACTAAACCATTAATATAAGGAAATAAACATAAATATTAACTTATTTATGAATCTTTTGATTTTTTAAAATTGATGATATACAATTCATTATAACTCACTAAATCTTTTAGATTCATATATAATTTTTATAAATAAAAAGGGCATTAAGCCCTTTTTATTATTTACAAATCATTATATCTAAAATTACGTTATCACAATTTGTCATTCCACTATTAGCTAATGTAGCTAAGTTTCTTATTGATTGATCTGCCTCTTTACTTACTATTCCATCTTTATCAGAAATCTCGATACCATGTGTAGCAAGTATAGCTGATTTTACTGACGAACCAACTGCTGTTGATAATTTTAATGCACAACCTGGTTTTGCTCCATCACAAATCATTCCAGATACATCACCTATCATATTTTTAATTGTATAACATACGTTTTCTAATTTTCCACCCATCATATATGTCATAGCTGCACTAGCTCCAATTGAAGCTGCTACACCACATCCACAAAGTGCTGAAAGTCTTCCTAGATGGCTTTTTATGTAATAAGTTATTAAGTGACTTATAGCTAATCCTCTTGCTAAAGTTTCATCACTAGCATTTATTTTTTTACTAACAGCTACTACTGGTAATATTGCTGTTAATCCTTGATTTCCACTTCCTGCACTACTCATAACTGGTAATGGACATCCAGACATTCTAGCATCTGATCCTGCTGCTGTGAATGCCATTGTAAATGACATTATATCATCACTTAACATTCCTTCTTCAATTTGACCCATTAAAGTCTTTCCTATTTTAAGACCATATTCATGCTTTAGTCCTTCTTCTGCAACTTTACTATTCATAGCTGCTCCATCTAGTAAGAATTTTATATCTTCAAATGGAACTGTTGTAGCATACTCATAAATTTTAGCTACTGAAAAAGTTAATTTTTTCTTGTCTTCTTTTCCATCTTCTTTTGGAGCTTCTAGTGTTTCTTCATTTGAATAAACTATTTCTCCATTAACTTGTATTAAAGTTATATTTGTATGTTTATATTTTATAACAACCTTAGCTGTTTCTTCTCCACTTGTACAAATTGCTTCAATGTATAGTTTTTCTGTTCTATCTGCTTTTTTTACAGAAACTTTATTATCTTGAACCATTTGTTTTGCTTTTGCTACATCTTCTTGTGTACAATCTCTTAAAACTTCTAATTTTAAATCTGCATTACCAGCAACTGCCCCTAAAGCTGCTGCAATATCTATTCCATTTGCCCCTGTTCCTGGAATTCCAACTGACATTGCGTTTTTAATTATATTTGTACTTAAATATAATTCTATTTTCTCTACATCATTTTTTAAACAGCTTGCTGCTTTTGCTGTTGCAATAGCTATTGCTATTGGTTCTGTACATCCTAAAGCCGGTACAACTTCAATTTTTAATAATTCTGTTATTTCGTTATAATTCATATTCTTTCCCCCTACATTATGTAGATTTTATTTTTTGAAAATTCATTACATTTATAAGTTTTTGATTTATTCTAATATAGTAAATATAATAAATTTTCCATTAAAGATTTTGTTCGCTAATTTGATATTCTTTACAAACTTATTTAATCAAAAAAACAAAATAAATACAAGTGAAATTCAGGTATTTTATACAAGATATATTAGCATTAGAATTCATTTTTCGTCATTTTTCTCACTCAATCTTAGGTATATTTACTTTTTTCTAACTTTTTCAACTTGATTATATTTTAGTAATTAACACAAAATTATAATTTAAAATATTATATGCAATATTTCAATTATATTTTTTTAGCTGTACTAAACTATTTTTAATATTCTTTTATCTGTTAATATTACATTAGGTTTTACATCATGAACCTCATTTGGAATTTTGTTTAAAATCTGGAAATCATACGCAAGAGCTATTTTAAATTTGTTGTCACTTAAATCATTTAAAAATTTATCATAAAATCCTCCACCATATCCAATTCTCCCCCCATTTAAATCAAAAACTGCTCCAGGCATTACAATTAATTCTATATCATTCTTATCTATTTCTTCAGCAGTATCATCACATTCTAATATTCCTTTATATCCTATTTTTAACTGTGAAAATGAATTTATTTTGAAAGCTCCCATATCACCATTTGCATTTTTCACTTTGGGAATAAAGACTTTTTTATTATTATCAAAACAATATTTTATAATTTTATGGGTATCAACTTCACTTTTGTAACTTACAAATATAAATATATTTTTGCATTCTTTAAATTTTTTATGTGTTATAAATTTTTCAAATATTTGATTGTCATAAATCTTTTTAGTTTCTTCACTTATGCCATCTCTTAATTTCAAAATTTCTTTTCTTAATTCTTTTTTATTTAACATTTTAACTCCCCCTAAAAAATAAGCTTATTATAATTTTTTACATTAAAATTGCAATTTTAACTTTTTTCAAAATAAAAATAACGCAATAATTATTGACGTTATTTTTATTTTAAAATTTTTTATTCACAAGTTATAGCTTTTCTACCTGTATTTGTCCAAATTTTCAAAAATCTATCCTTTTCTATTTTATCATTTACTTTTCCTGTAAGCGGATCATTATAATATAAATACTCAGAATCGTATCCTGTTAACAACACTGCATGTTGATTAAAATACGCTGTTACAGTTTCCCCATTATTTTTCCACGATGTATTAATCTGAGGACTTGTAAAATCACTTGTAACCCACACTACAACCGGTCTGTTTTCTGATAATGATTTTTCAATATAGGAATAATCTAAATTTGTTAAGTTAATACCTTTAACATACTGATTTACTAAATCCAATAAAGGTATTGGATTTACAGAATATCCTGAAGAAACGCCTGTTATATCCCCTACAAAACCTATATCTGGATTTCCCCATTTGATTATATTCCCATTTTCATCATACTCTATTTTAGTATTATCTTTTTTCACCTTTTCTGCTAATGTCATTTTATCAACCTTTATGCCAGAATGATTTAACATCATAGCTACTGATGTTACCTCACAACCATTTTTTAATTCTGGAAGTTGTTTTATAATTCCTACATTCATAACATTACTTTTTAAATTAGAACTTTTTTCTTTCTTATTAATAAGTTTTTCTTCTGTTTCTTTTTTTTCCTTATCTCTTTTCTTTTCTTCAAGTTCTTTTAATGCTCTTTTCTTTTCTTCTAATTTTTTCTTTCGTTCTTCTTCCTTCTTTATTTTTTTCTCTTCCTTTTGCTTTTCTCTTTCTATCTTCTCTTTTTCAAAATTAGTTAAATAATCATCTCCTATATTAGAGTTTATCTTTATGTTTTTTATATGAGTTTCATATGCCGATACCTGGCTACTAAATCTAATATAGGTGTACAAAGAAATTGATAAAATTATTATAGATAAAGCACAAGTGATTATAGAAAAATTTCTTTTTTTCTTTTTCTTTCTATTCTGCTTCAACAATATCCTCCTCACTCATAACTTTAAGTACCTTAACTTATTTTATAATTTATGGGGTTCCAAGTTGACTTTTTAAATTATTCATTTCGAAATTTGGATATCCAAAATAGTGACACATTATCTGAATCACTTAAAATTCAACACTACATTTTGTATAAAAATATTTTTAAAGCTACTGAATAAATTTAAATTGGAGCTTGTTTCCCTATATACTTTTATATACGTAATAAATTTAAGTTAGTTAATAATCTTATTTTATAATTTAAAACAATTCTAACTTATATCCATTATCTTTAAGCCATAGCTCTTTTTCTTTATAATTGGGCATAATTTCTCTTACATAACACCAATATTTAGCAGAATGATTTTTATGAACAGTATGACATAGTTCATGTATAACTATATAATCAATGACATCTAACGGTGCCATTATACATTTCCAGTTGAATATTAAATCATTATTATATGTACAGCTTGCCCATCGTCTCTTTTGAGTTCTCACTTTTACTGACCCATAACTTAACTTTAACCTTTCTGAATGAATTTTAACCCTTTCTTCTATTAAATCTAAAGCTAATTTTCTATAAAATTTTTCTATCATATATTTTGTCTTATTTAAATCTTTACAATTTAAGATTATTTCTTTTTCTTCTATTCTTAAGTTGTTTTTTCCTTTTTTATCTAATATAATTTTCAATGTGTATAATTCTCCTAAATAAGGATATTTTTCTCCATCAACTCCATATTTTACTTCTCTATCTAACATACGTTGCCTATTTCTTTTAATTTTACCCTCTATCCAATTTAATTTTTTTTCTACTACTTCATAAATTGTTTTATCTGAAATACCATTTGGTACTAAAATTTTAATTTTATTATCTTCTTGTATCCTTATACATATACTTTTTCTTTCTCTATATATTATTTCTATATCTAATTCATCTATTTTCATAAAAAACCCTACCCTAATATTTTCTTTATTTTTATTTATTTGATTATACCTTAATTCATTATTATAGCATAAACTACTTTCTATTAAAAAAGATACCCATAGCTATTTTGCTATGGGTATCAATTTAAAACTGCACTTTAAAAATATTATATATTATTATAAGAAGGATTTGGATGTTATTGACTTATTTTGAGTTTTGAATTTATAATATTAGTAAAATATTCTTAAGATTTATATCTTAAGCTATTCCATCTAATATTTCTGTTAAAGACAAACCACTACAAACTTTATTTATTATTTCAAGCTTTGCTGCATCAAAATCTTCAAAAGTTTTCATAGCATAATGTTCATCTTTATACACTTTCCAATATCCGCATATTAAACATTCACTGTGTGGACTCTCTATGAATATTTTTACATCATCTAGTGGAAATCCTAAGAATAACCCTAGTTCATGCGGACAAGCATTTTTCTCATATCTTTTTTTTAATAAGGTTAATTTTTCATATAGGGTCATTTCTGACTTATACCCAAATTTTTTTAAATAAGTTTTTACTAGTTCATTTTCTAGTTTATTCTTTAGTAATTCTTCTTTATAAAAAAGTACTACTACCGCATCTTCCGTTTCTTTTAATTCGAAAGCTTTAAGTTTTAATCTTTCAAGCAATTCTTCTTTATAGTTTTTCCAATTATTTTTCATATTTTTATCATGATTACAAAGGGTAACTGTAGTTCCTGCCTTTAATTCTTTTATTGTAGGTGCTGCATTTAATACTATAACATTAACCATATATTCTACATCATCAAATTCTTTAATTTTATTTCTAAAATCCTTAATAGCTATATCCACTAGTACTCGCTCCTTTAATGTCATAATAAAAATAGTTTTATTTATTTGTTATATTTCAAAACCATAAAATATTTTTATAGTTTTAATATCACATTTATACTAATTTTTTTCCTAACTCAATACATTCTTCCTCACCTTTTGAGTCTGGTTCAGAATTTATAATTAAACCTTCATCTATTAAATTAGCACCATAACTTTCCATTCGCTCTACCCAATCTCTCATCCATTGGCCATCACCCCATCCAAAAGAGCCAAATAGAGCTATTTTTTTGCCTCCTACTTTATCCTTTATAGATTCTATAAAAGGCTCCATTTCACACTCTTCTAAAACTTCACTTCCCATAGACGGACATCCTAATGCTATAGTATGAAATTTTTCTATATCTTCTATAGTTGCCTCACTAACATTTTTTATTAAAACCTTAGATCCACTTTCCATAACACCTTGACCAATTAAGTTCGCCATTTTTTCTGTGTTACCTGTACCACTCCAATACACTATTAATATGTCTTTCATAAAACTCTCTCCTCACCATTTCTAATTGATAATGATTTTCATTACTAACTTGTCTTTATTATATCCTTACCTTTTTTACTTGTCAACAGTTTAATTGAAAATAATTATCATTTATTTAAGTGATATATTTCTTAGTACTATTTTTAATAAGAAAGACATATAATTTATTGATATATTTTGTATATTCTTAAAACTTAATATAAATTTAATACTATTTATATTATCCCATAAAAATTTTTTTTAATTCTTTTATATTTTAATTTATTAATACTTGATAGAAATAAATTTATTTCTATATTTCAAACTCCAAAAATTAGGAAAGGAGCTGTTATAATGAAATATTCTTTTAAAGATGTTTTCTTATCTATTTTATACAAAAATAATAATGAACAAATTCTTTCTTTATTGCGAAGTCACAATAAAATTCTTGAAAAAACTAAATATGAGTCTATAACTAAATTAAATAGATTAAAATATATATGTCTTAATTCTAATAATTTAGATGAGATTTTTTCTAATGACTTAACATCTTTACGCTTAGATAACTCAATTGATGATAGCTTATTGGAAGATATTCATATTGCAAATATTAATTATCCATCAGATGATAAAATTATAGAACAGTTATTTATTAGTAATAAGCTTATACAATGCATTGATAAAAACTGTATAATTTTCAATAAATATATTAATATAATTAAAGATTTAAAAAAATTTACAAAAGAAGCTAATATAGATACTACTATATTAACTAGTCCCTTTTTTCAATTTTCTAAGGATAAAAAGGGTTATCCCATGGCATTTATATGCCCTATTGATAAAAATTACTTTATAACTGGAAACTATAATTTTAAAATTTATGGTTTTTTTGGGAAATACGAAGATTTGTCGAAAAAAGGCGGTTACATGGAGCTTAATTTGAAGTATAATGAAATTATACCATCTTCCTTAGAGGTAAAAAATTTTTATTTAGGTAATAATACTAATTCAGAGTTTGGAAATAAAGCCCTTATATACCTTATAGATAAACTTATTCCTGAGTTTAATAATTTATTTAAAAATACTAATAATAATATTAAGCTTAAAGATAATTTTAAAACTAAGGTTATTTATGGTTCTAATACGAAAAAATCCAATTTAGAATTTTATAAAAAAAATGGTTTTACATTAAAGGAAGATAAATTTTATTTAAACCTATATTAAGACATATAAAATAGATATCTTATATTATTAAAAATATAAATCTATAGTAGTTAAATATATTTTTTAATACACCGTATTTAGAAATATATTTATACATTTAATAATTTAAGTTCTAGTTTAATTAATGATGCCACATTCATGTCTAATAGGTATCTTCAAATAGGTGGTGTATATTATGACAAAATCTACTTTATTTATAAATATCGAATCTAATGCTTCCCAACTAAATAATGCGATTAATTATTTGTGTGATATTCTAGAAAACAATCTAAAAATTCCTTTAAATAATAAATTTAAAATTATTTCAACACTTACTGATTCTATATCAGCTCTTTTTCTAATTAATAAGGAGATTTCAACTAGATTTAAATCTAGATTCATAGAATCCCCCCTATTACTTAAATTAGAAAAAGATATTGATTATATAAAAACTTTATATCCATCATCTTTTAAACCTTTTATTAAAACCTATTCTTTAGAAGGCAGTTACTGTGGTGTATCAGTATCAATAACTACTAGATTAAGAAATTATTTGATAGAAGTTTTAAATAATAATGAATCTGAAAGTTTATGCGAAAAATATTGCATTTTATTAGAAAAGTATTTGACCCATCTTTATAACTATATCATTTTCATTTTTACAGATGATTTAGTCTTAATGTAAATAAAAATATGGTATATTAGCAATTATCTATATAATTCTTTAAACTATAGTTAAACAAAAACTAAGTAAAAGTACAATCAATATATATGGGATTGTGCTTTTATTTAGTTTCATTTTAAATTTATTTAAAATCACATTGATTATTTATGGAGTTATAAATTAAGTCCTAAATTTATACATCAAATTTTTGTTATTAGTTGAGAAAAATAAGTGCAAATATATTTAGTTAAGAACCACAACTGTTCACTATTCACTCTTAACTTTTAACTAAAATAATTTGTTAGTTATTGATAAAATATTAATTTGAGTTTTCTCATTTTATAAATGAATAACTTTGAAATTTAACTTGGATACCCCAAATAGTGAGACATGCTCAGAATCACTTAGAATTTAACACTGCATCTTGTATGAAAATATTTTAAGGTTATTGAATAAATTTAAGTTGGAGCTTGTTTCCCTATATATGTGTACAAAATCAAAATAAAACAAAGTATAATACATTTAATAGGAACGTATACTACATTTAATAATATGTTATTGTCAATAAAATGTAGGAGGAATACAATTATGTGCACAAGTTTAACCTTTAAAACACAAGATGGAAATCATTTTTTAGCAAGGACTATGGATTTTTCACTTATATTAAATCCCAATGCAATTATGTATCCTAGAAAATATAAATGGAAACTATACCAGGATAAACAATCCATAGAAGTTAACTTTGCTTTTTTAGGAATAGGTCAAAAATTCGACGGAAATTATTGTGCTTTTGCAGATGGAACTAATGAAAAAGGTTTTTCATGTGCTTCTCTATACTTTCCCGGATATGCAATTTACTCTGACAAAGAATCAACTTCTTTATTAAATATTGCACCTTATGAAGTAGTACCTTACTTATTAAGTAAATGTGAAACTGTAAAGGATGCTATAAAAGAAATAAAAAAAGTAAACTTAATGAACGTGACCTTAGAAGAAATGCAATTATTACCACCACTTCACTGGATTGTTGCTGATAAAACTGGTAATTGCATAGTTATTGAGCCAACAGAAAATGGTTTAGTAATTAAAGAAAATCCTATTGGAGTTATGACAAACAGTCCTGAATTTAATTGGCATATGACTAATTTAAGAAATTATGTTGGCATTAACCCATTAAAAAAGAAAGAAGTTACTTTAGGCAATGTTACATTTAAACCACTTTCTCAAGATTCTGGTACATTAGGATTACCTGGAGACTTTACATCACCATCTAGATTCGTTAAAACAGTATTTGCAAAATATGCAAGTACTGATTGTAAAGATGAAATAGAAGGCATTACAAATATTTTTCATATACTTGAAGGAGTAACCATCCCTAAAGGTAATGTTATTACAGAATATAATAAAATTGACTATACACAATATACCTCTTGTTTTAATTTAGATAAAGGAATACTCTATTATAAAACATATGATAATTCACAACTAATAGCAGTTTCATTATGTAATGAAAATTTAGATAGTAATGATATTAAGTCTTGGAATATGACATTTAAACAAAACATTAAGTTTTCTAATTAATTAATTGATTCATTCAATTAATCATTTTTAATAGATAATATAGGGTTTAAAACCACCAATAAAACAAATAGTTTTTATTGGTGATTTTTATATTGATAATTTACAAATAAATAAATCAACTTAAGCCAACTATTGAAAATTTTATTTAAATAATAAAAATAGTGATAATAAGAATTTTACCTATCATCACTATTTATAGATATCTTTATTAAATATTGACTTATGTTAGTAAGTTATTTTTTAACTTTATTTCATTGATTTTTTTATATTCTTAATCATTATAGACATATCTTTTCCCATCTCCATAGAGAATTTTTTTATTTCTCTTTTAGTTTTAGCAGTTAATTTTTTCATTTTTTTCATATTAGGCATATTATTCATTCTACTTTTTCTACTTCTTCTTATCTTTTTCATTTTTATTCCTCCTAAAGTTTATTTTATATAACTAGTTTGCTCATTTTTTCAAATAAGAAACTAGTAAATTTTACTTATAATATAATTTTTATGTATCATAATAAAAAATGATTCATATTATATTAATGTATTAATATATCTAGGAGTGTTTAATTAATGTATGTTAGATATCCATATGAGAATAAATTTAAAGATTTAGATGATGGATTAAATTTGGAAGAAGCTAATTCTGATTTTTTTGTAACAGACAGACAAATCCCAAGACCACCTATAAATTTTCCAGGATTTAATCCTAATCAACCGCCTATAAATAATCCTAGTCAAAACAGTGGTCAACCATCTACACCACCACCTAATTTTACTCCACAAAAATCTAATTTTAAAAGTGGGGCACAAACTAAAGCAGTATCTCCAAACTCTATAAGACCTTGTATTTTTCAATTTGTTTATATTTGGCCACGTAATGGAAATGGATTTTGGGCTTGGTTAATAGGTGTTGATAGAACTTCTGCTTTTGGGTTTAGATGGAATGGACGAAGATGGGTTTATTTTGGAATTGGTCTAAATAGAATAGATTCCTTTGAATGTCACGGTCGTTCATCTGAAGAAAACATATCTATTGATAATTCATTAAAGGATGAATTAGTTTTAAAACCACTTGATTTAGATTGTTATGATTTTTCTAGAGAATCTAACAAAAAAAATTATGACCAACCAGTAGGTCCTCCACCTAATTTTACACCTAAAAAAGCAAATCTTAATGAAAAGCAAAATAAATCAGTATCTTCTAGCTCATTAAGACCATGCTTATATCAATATGTATATTTATGGCTTTACAATGGAAATTCATTTTGGGCTTGGCTAACTAGAATTGATAAAAAAACAGCCTCTGGATACCGTTGGAAAAATGGTCGTTGGGTTTATTTTGGTATAGACTTAAATAGAATTGCTTATTTTGAATGCTTTCATAGGGAAACTAAAAACAATACTGGAACTAATATGACTTATGTTGAAAGTATAAATCAAATTTCTGACTTTATTTATGATAAAAAAATAGCACCAAATTCTTTTTCAATAATATATCCTTTCTTTAAAGGATTATCAAGTAAATCAGCTGAAGATTCTATAAACAATCTTATAGTTGATAAATATATGTCACTTATAAGACAAGAACTTTTTGTAGAAAAGAAAGTTGTGTATATGGATATTTATGGATCATATTCATTATCACTTCAAGTAGAAAATATAGCAAGTTTTATATTTTATCTTTACTCTTATGGATTTAATAATGAAGAAAGTATATCCTATGCTTCTTTAACTGTTAATTATGAAACTGGTAATTTAGTTGGATTAAAGGATTTATTTAATCTTAAATCAAACTATATTGAAAAGCTAAATAGCTTATCAATAGCCTTTCTTGGAAAACAAAATCCTGAAAAAGCTAAATTATTTAAAGGTATAACAGAAAATCAAGAATTTTTCCTAACACCTAATTCCTTAGTTTTATATAACAGAAATGAGACTAATGATTCTACTCCAGATTATTTATCCGTTGATTTTATATTTATTCCATATAGTGATATAACCGATTTACTAACAGAAAAAGGTCCAATAAAAAAAATTATGGATTCTAATAAATAGAAAATAAGAGAACAAATTTTAAAAATTTGTTCTCTTATTTTTATTTGCAAAACTTTTCTATTTCATCTGTTATTTCATTTAAAGTTTCTTCCACTTTATCACCGTATTGTGTTACTTCACCATCAGATATTTTAGCTAAATCTAAAGTCATAGGCATTTCACCTAATAATTTAGTATGCATTCTATCTATGTACTCTTTAAAATCTTCATCTTTAAAGATTTTTATTTTAGTATTACAATCAGGACAAACTAAATAACTCATATTTTGTATTACACCTAAAACTTCAACATTCATTTTACGTGCCATATTTATTGATTTTGCTACTATCATAGAAACCATATCTTGAGGTGTTGTAACAACAACTACTCCATTTATTGGAATTGATTGCATAACAGTTAATGGTACATCCCCAGTTCCTGGAGGCATATCTATTATAAGATAATCTAATTCTCCCCAATAAACATCTGTCCAGAATTGTTTAACTGTAGCTGATACTGCTGGACCTCTTAAAATTACTGGCGACTCTTCATCATTTATTAAAAAGTTAATCGACATAACTTTTATATCTTCTTTTGATGTTACTGGTAATATACCTTGTTCTGATCCCAAAACTTCTGTTTCCTTTATATTTAAAAGTCTTGGAATACTTGGACCAGTAATATCTGCATCTAATACACCTACAGAATAACCTTTTTTTCTTAATGTTTTTGCTATCATAGTAGACATTGTAGATTTACCTACTCCACCTTTTCCACTCATAACAGCAATAACTTTTTTAACTTTATTATTAACATTATTTTCTATAGAACAACTTCCTTTTTCAGAAGTACATTTGCCTTTACTTGGACATGTATCGCAATTTGAAGACATATTATCCCCTCCTTATAATAACTCTCAATTTAACTTTATCATAATTTTATTAATAAATAAAATTTCATACCTAATAATCTAAGACTATATTACTTTTTAATCTTTAAATAATTTCCATCTACTAAAAATTACTTAATCTATCTAATTTTTTTAATTTTCTATTGAATAATTGATACATTTTTTACAATATAATTAAATATATATCTATTTTTATTGAAAACTAATATAAACTTATCTATAATAATACTAAAATAATTTTTTAAAATAATTTTTATTAATTTATTTTATACCTATTATATGTTAGATATTAGATAAATTTATTTACTACTTTAATAATTATTAATTATATTTTCTAACATCGTTCTTATTTTTTTGTTTTTAGTTAATAATAAAATTAGGATATATAATTAAGACATTCTATATCTATACATTAGGTATACAAGGAGGAAATATATAATATGTTTAAACTTACTTTTAAATTTCCACTATCTAAAGCTGATGAAGCTACAGAAAAACTCTACATTCATGATATATATAATGTATTTTATGAAAGTCCTATAACTATAACAAAAACGGACTATGGATATGGTTATTATGAAAATGAAGATGAATTTGTTGATTTTAATATAGTTGTAGAAAGCGATGATATAGAAGAAGCTAGAAACCAAAAAAATCTTATAATGAATACACTTAAAGTTAATGAAATTAAAATAGAATCCATAAATAATGTAGAATTAAATGAAACTTTAGAACCTATAGATTTAAATAATGGTTGGGTCTTATGTTCACCTGAATATGAAGTTGAAGGAAAAAATAAAATTAATTTTATTCCTCAAGGTGCATTTGGAACTGGTTTACATGAAACAACTCAAGATTGTTTAAGATATATTTTAGATGAAGATTTTAAAAATAAATCTGTATTAGATATTGGTACTGGTTCTGGAATTCTTTCAATTGCTACTGCAATAAAAAAAGCCGAAACTGTAGTTGCTGTTGATATACGAGATGTTAATGAAGAAATTCAGCTAAATGCATCATTAAATGAACTTGATAATATAGATGTTTATGTTGGTAATATATTAGAAAATGAAATAACATTTAAAGATAAATTTGATTATATTATTATAAATATTGGTGGAGAAGAAACCCAAATGTTCATGGATTTTATAAATAATCATATAAAAAAAGGTGGTACTCTTTTAGTATCTGGGTTAGTTGAGTGGACATTTGACTTAGTTGCAGATAAGATTAAAGATTACGGATATACTTTAATTTCTAGTTGTCAAACAAATGAGTGGTGCACTGCATTACTAACTAAAATTTAAAATCAAGCTATAAAATAGAGTTCTAATCTCTATTTTATAGCTTATTTTATTTCAATAAATTTTTATTACCTCTTTAAAGCTTCTTTTCACATCCTACTTGCAAAATTTTAAATTCTACTTCTTACATTATTTTGAGTTTCTCAAACACATAAAAATTAGTTTTACTTTTATAACTTATAGATAAATTTAATAAAAGATAGTTCATTTATTTGTTTTGCATATTTGTAATTTTTTGTATATACATTATACTATAAGTGCATATAATTTAAAAAATTTTAGGAGATTTTATGGAAAATTTAAATAAAAACAAAAAAATTGTAATAATTTGTCATTGTCTAATCAATACCAATTCCAAGGTTTATAATTTTGGAATTGTTAAAGAAGATTTTGAACAAAGAAAAAAAGATTTAATTAATTTATTTATAAATAATAATGTAGGAATAATTCAACTTCCCTGCCCTGAGCTAACTTGTTATGGTTGTAATAGATGGGGACATGTTAAAGAACAATTTGATACTCCTCATTTTAGAAAAACTTGCAAAAACTTATTAGAGACTTATGTTGATCAAATAGAAGATTACATAAAAAATGATTTTTCTATTTTAGGTGTAATTGGCATAAATGGAAGTCCTAGTTGTGGTGTTGATAAAACTTGTTCTGGCAAATGGTATGGTGAATTATCTTCTAATGAAAATTTATCAAATATGTTATCTTCATTAACTGTTGTAAATGAGGCCGGAGTATTTATTGAAGAGTTAATTTCAATTTTTGAAATTAAAAATATTAAGATTCCTATTCTTGGCTTAGATAGCATGAATATAAATGAAATTTTTAAGTTATTTGAATCTACAATTTAGAAAGGTGTTTATATGGATTTAAAAATAGAAAATCTTTCTGTAAAATTCAAGGATTTTACAGCAGTTAATAACCTTAATTTACATGTTAAATCTGGTGAACTTATAAGTTTTCTTGGGCCAAGTGGATGCGGTAAAAGTACAACTATTTTTACAATTTCAGGTATACATAAACCTTGCAATGGTTCAATTTATTTTAATGATAATATAATAAATGATTTAGTACCAGAAAAACGTAACATAGGAATGGTTTTTCAAAATTATTCTCTTTATCCACATATGAATATTTTTGATAACATAGCCTTTCCATTAAAATTAAAAAAACAAAACAAAAAAGATATAAAAAACACTGTAATAAATATGGCTAAATTAGTTAAAATTGAAGAGTTGCTTAAAAGAAAACCATCACAACTCTCTGGTGGGCAACAACAAAGAGTTGCTATTGCAAGAGCACTAGTAAAAAAACCTCAAATATTACTCTTAGATGAACCTTTATCTAATTTAGATGCTAGACTACGTGTTGAAATGAGAGAGGAAATACGAAGACTTCAAAAGGATTTAAAAATAACTACAATCTTTGTAACTCATGACCAAGAGGAAGCCTTAAGTATATCTGATAGAATAGTTATTTTAAAAGATGGCATTCTTCAACAATATGATTTATCTAATAAATTGTATTCAAATCCTAAAAATTTATTTGTAGCAAAATTTATTGGCAATCCTCCTATTAATATTTTAGATTGCCATATAGATAAACAAAATAATATTTTTAATATCTTAGGTACTAATTTAAAATTAAGTAACTTTATAGATTTAAGTAAAATTTCTAATAATATAACTAATTGCAAAGTTGGAATACGTCCTGAAGATTTTTTAATAAATGATTCAAATGGAGTTTTCAACGGAAAAATTGTAGATACTGAAAATATTGGAAAAGATTCTATATTAAAAATTAATATTAATAATTTTATAGTTAAAGTAGTAGTTCCTTATGATTCTATTAACAAAAATTTAGCAACTCTTTTAATTGGAGTTAAGCCAAATAAAATATTGTTTTTCAATCCTTCGACTGAGGAGACTATAAATTTTGAACAATAATAAAAGTTTTAAAAGTTTTTTTAAAGGACTACTATATATCTCTCCAGTATTAATAGTACTAATTGTTTTTAATATCTATCCTATATTAAAAACTTTTGATATGAGTTTTTATAGCAAATATAACTATCAAAAAAATTTAGTTTTTGAAAGAGGTATAGATAACTACATATATTTATTAAATGATGAAGATTTTTTTCTAGCAATAAAAAATACCTTTATATATGCTAGTTTAGTAATGCCAATTTCAATAATATTATCTTTATCTATAGCCATACTTTTAAATTCAAATATAAAATTAAAAAACTTTTTTAGAAGTATATACTTCCTACCCTTTGTTACATCTAGTATAGCTATTTCTATGGTGTGGAGATGGATTTTTCATGGTGATCATGGTCTATTAAATTATTTACTTTCTATGTTTAATATAGATCCTATTCACTGGCTTTCAGATCCTAGTAAATCCATGATTAGTTTAATAATTGTTAGTGTATGGAGGAGTTTAGGCTATAATATAATAATATTTTTATCAGGACTTCAAAGCATTGATGAAAAATATAATATAGTTGCTAGAATCGATGGTGCTAATTTTTTTCAACGAGTTAAAAATATTACAATTCCACTTTTATCACCTACCCTATTTTTTGTGTGTATAATAACTTGTATAAATTCTTTCAAAGTTTTTGGAGAAGTTTTTGCTCTTTTTGATAAACAACCAGGTCCATTAAATAGTTGCTTAACAATGGTCTATTATATATACAATAAATTTTATAATCATTATCAGTATGGCATAGCATCAGCTGCTGCATTAGTACTATTTTTAATAATAGTTACTTTAAACACAATACAATTTAAAATTGGCAGAAAAAAAGTTAACTATGATTAGAGGTGATAAAATGAATAAATTTAGATTTTCAAAACTTTTTACTTATTTAATATTAGCTTTAGGCTGTGTTATAACCTTATTACCTTTTGTATGGATGTTAAGCACCTCATTAAAATCTCTTAATGAAGTCTTTATAATGCCACCGGAAATTATACCTAAAAATCCAAAGTTTTCTAACTATAAAGAAGTAGCAACGCAAATTCCAATTGTTACTTACTTTATTAATACTTTAATTATTACTTTCATTGTTACCATTGGAACTTTAATTACAACTATATTGGCTTCATTTGGGTTTTCTAAGATAGATTTTTGGGGTCGAGATATTATTTTTTCAATTATGATAGGAACAATGATGATTCCTGGTGAGCTTATGTTAATTCCTAATTACATTACAATAGTAAAGCTTGGTTGGATAAATACTTTTAAAGGTCTTACTGTACCTTGGATAATAAGTGTTTTTTCAGTATTTTTGTTAAGACAATTTTTCTTAACAATTCCAAATTCACTTTACTATGCAGCTAAATTAGATGGATGCAGTGATTTTAAGTATCTTTGGACAATAATGGTACCTATATCAAAACCTGCACTACTAACTATTGCACTTTTAAAAATAGTTAATAGTTGGAATGAATTTTTATGGCCTCTCATTGTCACTAATATACCATCAATGAGAACGTTACCAGTAGGTATAATGAATTTTACTTCCGAAGCAGGAGGTAATTATCATCTACTCATGGCCGCTACCACTATCGTCATAGTTCCTATATTAATAATATATTTTGTTCTTCAAAAATATGTTATTTCAGGCATAACTAAATCTGGTATAAAGGGTTAAAATTTTGACTTATACATAAAAATT
Organism: Clostridium sp. CTA-19; assembly: GCF_054767855.1. Taxonomy (NCBI): domain Bacteria; kingdom Bacillati; phylum Bacillota; class Clostridia; order Eubacteriales; family Clostridiaceae; genus Clostridium; species Clostridium sp. CTA-19. The sequence goes on from NZ_BAAABH010000005.1 coordinate 79,233, forward strand.
ATCACATGATAAAAGTATAAGTTAAAATTTGAAACCCTATAAAAATAATTAATTTAATAATATTAAATATAAACTATATAAGGGGGACAGACTTATGAAATTCAAAAAACTAACAGCACTTGTTACATCATGCATATTAACTTTAGGTTTAATTGGATGTGGTAATTCTGCTGAAACTTCAACAAATGTTAAGGAAACAGAATCTAAAATTGCAACTGAAATTAAAGATCCAGTTAGTATTGAATTTTGGCATGCAATGAATGGAGAAAACGAAAAAGTATTACAAGAAATCACAGAAGAATTCAACAAAAAAAATGATGGTAAAATAACAGTAAATTTAGTTTACCAAGGTCACTACAAAGAACTATTTTCTAAACTTGAAGGGGCATCAAAATCTAACCAACTACCTGCTCTATCTATGATATATCCAAATAGATTAACAGCTTATGTTATGAACGATTTAGTTGAAAATTTAAATCCATATATAGAAAATGAGAAAATAGGATTTTCTAAAGATAGTTGGAATGATATTCCTGAATTTTTAAGAGATAATGGTATGTGGAATGAAAAGCATTACTCATTACCTTTTAATAAATCTACCTATCTTTTATTCTATAATGAAGATTTACTTAAAGAAAAAAATGTTAAGGTTCCAACTAATTGGAATGAACTTAAGGATGCAGCTAAAACATTAACAGTTGATAAAGATAATGATGGTACTACTGATACTGTTGGGCTCGCATTAAATTCTTCTGTAGGTATAGACTCTAGTTTTTGGGTAGAGCAAGCTGGCGGACACCTTATAGATGAGGAAAATGATAAAATATTATTTAACTCTCAGGAAACTGCGGAAGCTTTCGATTTCTTAGCTGGAATGGTTAAAGATGGCTCTGCTAAAGTATGTACTGAAGAAAAATATATGACTGGACCTTTTGGTAGAGGGGAAGCTGCCATGGGTATATCATCAATTTCTGCATTACCTGATATAATAAAAACTTGTAGTGGAAATAATATAAACTTTAAAACTGCAGTATTGCCTGAAAACAAACAAAAGGCCGCTCTTTTTGCAGGTACAGATGTTACAATTTTTAACACTCCATCACCTGAGGAAAAACTTGCAGCATTTGAATTTATTAAATTCTTCATGGAAGAAGAAAATCAATTAACATGGGGTACAAAATCTGGATACTTACCACTTAGAAAATCTGTTTTAGAATCAAATGATTTTAAAAATTATGTAGAAAAAGAAAATCCAGCTAAAGGTGTAGCTGTTGAAGAGTTTGATTATGGCTACTGTGACCCTAAAGTACTAAATGGTTATTCTATACATGAAAATATGAATAAAGCACTACAACAAATTTTATTAGAAGAAAAAGACACAAAAGCTGCTTTAGATGAAGCTGAAACTAATACCAGAAAAGCATTAGATGAAGCTAAAAAATCTTTTGATAATTAAAGATAAAAAATAGAAGGTTAATTTCTTAACCTTCTATTTCTTTGTTTTTTGAGGTGCTTTCCTTAACTTTTTCTAAATAATCAGTTTGATTTACTATATTTTCCTCAAATCTTTCAACAGCATTTTTAGTATAATTACCTATTGCCGCTATGTTTTTGTTTGTTTTATTATTTATTTTATTAGTCATAACCTTAATTCTCCTTGGAGTTATTTTATTTATTACTTATTCTTCTCCTATAAGATAAAATTTATTACTCTTTATCTAAATCTTGTTCTTTTTCAATATCACTCCATCTTTTCTTAGGTTCTTCAAGTAATTTTGCTCTTTCTTTTTTTATGTTACTTCTTACAACTAAAACTATTCCTAAATCAATTAAAGCATATAGAGAATACTTTTTGCTATTTTTAGTACACTGTATTATTCGTTTTTGTACTTCATCAAGCTCCTTCTCATCTAAACTTTTATTTAAAACTGATGCTTCATAATAAACTTTTAGCTCATTTACTTCATTTGAATTCAAATACATGGAAAAACTAAAAAAGATTCCAAAGAGAATTATTATTACATATAATGCATTTTTAAAACCATTTTCACTTAATTTAAACTTTACTAAGCAGTCTTTTATTAATAGATAAACTAAAAATACAAATAAAATCACACCTAGAATTGTAATAAAAGTTAGCACTTACTACATCCCCTTTTTTACTTTATTTTATTTATTTGTATTATTATACTATTAAAGTTAAAAATTTGTTTACTTATTTAACTTTATTAACTATTTCTTTACATATACTTTATATATTATGCATTTTCTGTTTCATGTTTTAACAACCATTCTTTTTTATCTAATCCACCAGCATATCCAACTAATTTTCCACTCTTTCCTATAACTCTATGACAAGGTATTATTATCGGTATTTTATTTTTATTATTAGCATTCCCAACTGCTCTAACAGCTTTTTCATTGTTTATACTTATAGCAATATCTTTATAAGTTTTTACGGTTCCATAAGGAATATTTTTTAATTCTTCCCAAACACTTTTTTGAAATTCTGTTCCCCTTAAAGCTACTTTAACTTCAAAGTCTTTTCTCTTTCCAGTAAAGTATTCATTAAACTCTGCAACACATTGATTAATTATAGAATTTAATCTATTACTTTTCAGTTCTATTTCATCTACTTGCTGAACAAATTTAATTTCAGTTATAGCTTTATTATTTGCATGTATTTTTAAAATTCCAATCGGTGAATTATAATAACAAAAATAAATATTTTCCATAACATACTCCTTTTAATATCTTATAAAATATTTTATATTGGTTTAATTTTTAAGTAATTTTCTTATCTACTTTTTATTTCTTTTAGCACTTCTTTTATTTTTTCATTTAAAATATGAATCCTAATATTTGTTTTTAACTTTGATATAAATAAATTTTCATCAATTGGCTTACCTATTATATCATCAGCCCCAGAATTTAAAATACTAGATAAAATTTTTGAATTTGTTAAAGAAGTTACTGCTATTATTATAGCCTTTCTATTACTGTTTCTTATTTCCTGTATTAAGTCTTTTCCAAATTCATTTTGCAAAACTATATCTATCAAATATAAATCATATTTTTTTCCACTTTCAAATAATTCTTTACCAGAATTAAAATATTCAACATTATTTATTCCATATTTATTTAAAATATCTTTTTCTATCATCTTCTCTAAAGAATTGTCATCAACTATAGCAAAATTTAATAACTTTAAATTTGCCATATAATCATCCTCTTTTAATATTTCTGATATTCGATTTATTATACCATCTTGTAGATTATCTTTTAAAATATAATCTGTAATGCCTAAATTAAATAGCTCTTTTTTTTCTTCATCTACATTATTACTACTAACTACTATTATAGGAACTTCATTTTTATCACTTATATTTACTCTTTTTAAAAATTCTTCAATAGTCCCTTCTCTACCAATTGAAGATGTAATTATTAAATCTATATCATTGTCCTTTAGTATATTATATCCATCATAAAAATTATCTGTGGCTAAATAACTATATCCCTTTTCTATTAAACTCTGTTTAATTATTTTACAAAAAAATTCACTTTGCTCAATATGAAGAATCTTATACATGTTTTTTCCTCCTACTTTAATTATAAAATATACGTTTACATTTCCCTTTAATTCTAAGGTTGTAATCATGTACGTAAAATCAATCCACTCTATTCTACTAAAATATCTTTTTTCTTTGCTATTACTATAGGGAAACAAGCTCCAACTTAAATTTATTCAATAACCTTAAAATATTTTTATACAAAATATAGTGTTGAGTTCCAAGTGATTCAGAGCATGTCTCACTATTTGGGGTATCCAAGTTTTGGAATGGATAATTTTAAAAGTCAACTTGGAACCCTATACATCATGTAATAATAAAAATTCTAAGTACAAGATTGTAACCCTATATAAATACTCGTTATTTAAATATATATATTTCTGCAAATGTAATATACTGACTGTTATATGTAATATAAATTTTTATAAATATAAAAAGTGCTTCTTTAAACTAATTCTATCATTTAAAGAAACACTTTTTACTCTTAGTATAATAAGTTTATTTTATTTTTACATTTGATTAACCATTAACTTCCTTGCCTTTTTTCTTTGTATATCTCATAAAAATTATGAACAAGATTAATGCAAATACTACTCCTATTATGTTTGATACCATTGCATTTAATCTTAACCCTTCTGGTGCTTGTAATATATATGCACTAGTTACTGCAGACATAAATACCGCTGGTATTGCACAAAGCCAATAATTTTTTCCTGATTGAACTAAATATGCCGCTGATGCCCATAACATTATCATTGCAAGAGTTTGGTTCGCCCAAGAGAAGTATCTCCATATTACTGTAAAGTCTATCATAGTAAGACCTATTCCAACTACAAACAATGGGATAGCTATTTTAAATCTATTAGCTATTTTATCTTGCTTCATTCCCATAGAATCTGCAATTGTTAATCTAGCACTTCTAAATGCTGTATCACCTGAAGATATAGGACAAGCTACAACTCCTAAAATTGCTAATATCGCTCCAACCTTACCCATTAAAGTGTTAGATATTGTATTTACAACTCCTGCTGGTCCTCCGTTTGCTATAGCATCTTGTAATCCTTCAGTTCCTCCAAAGAATGACATTGCTGCCGCTGCCCATATAAGTGCTATAACACCTTCAGCTATCATTGCACCATAAAATACTTTTCTAGCTTCGCTTTCTCTTTTTACACATCTAGCCATTATTGGTGATTGTGTTGCATGGAAACCTGATATAGCTCCACATGCTATTGTTATAAATAAGTAAGGAAATATAGGTGTTCCTTTTGGATGGAAATTAGCTAATGTAACCTCTGGTATGTTATAACCACCAATTACTATTCCAACTCCAATACCTACTGCCATTATAAGCAATGTTGCTCCAAATAAAGGATATATTTTTCCTATTATTTTGTCTACTGGAAGTACTGTTGCTGCTATATAATAAATTATTATTATTCCTATTAAAATTCTTCTATCTATTCCAGTTAAAGTTTTCAATAAATCTGCTGGTCCTGTTAAAAACACCACACCTACTAAAATTAATAAAACAACTGAAAATACTATCATTATTTTTCTTGGACCTTCTCCCAAATACTTACCTACAAGTTCTGAAACTGAAGCTCCACCATTTCTCATTGAAAGCACGCCTGTAAAATAATCATGAACTGCACCTGCAAAAATACAACCAAAAACAATCCATAAAAATGCTGCTGGACCCCATAATGCTCCTGAAATAGCTCCAAATATTGGTCCTAAACCTGCTATATTTAAAAATTGGATTAAGAAAATTTTTGGCCAACTCATTGGCACATAGTCAACTCCGTCTTGTAAAGTTTCTGCAGGAGTTGCATTTTTGTTATCAATTCCAAATGTCTTGTCTACAAATTTTCCATAAGTAAAATATCCGACTATTAACAATATTAATGATGCTAAAAACGAAATCATTTTATCATCTCCCCCAAAATATTTATTATTATTGCACCTTTATTGTATGCAATTTTCCCTCAATTCAAAACATAATGGGAATGAGATGCTTAATTTTGGCATGAAATGCAATATTCCTACACGAATAGACATAAACCTTTACATATTAATTAACTTTCTAAAATTTTTTATATTTTGCCTACTTACAGGAACCTCTTTGCCTATATCCTTTAATTTTAATACATATGTACAATTAAACCATGGAATGACCTCTTTTACCTTATCTAAATTAACTATATAAGATCTATGACATTTATAAAATTTTTCTTTATTTAACTTTTCCATAATGTCAGAAATCTTATTTTTAGATATAAACTCCCCATTTTTAGTAAATACCTTTACAACTTTACCATGAGCTTCTATATAATAAATTTCATCTGCATCTATCAAATACATTTTTCCTTGATCTATAATTGTTATTTTCTCTATAACTGTGTTTATATTATCACTGTCTTTAATATCAGTCTTTTCATTACTACTTTTTAATCGTTTTAAGCAAGATAAAATTCTCTCCTCTGAATAAGGTTTTAAAAGATAATCAAAAGCGTGAATTTCAAAAGCTTCAACTGCATATTCTTTATATGCTGTTATAAATATTATTTTAATTTTATTATTTATTCTATTTAGTAGTTTTGCTACGCCCACTCCATTTAGTCCTGGCATATTTATATCTAAAAAAGCAACATCTATATGTTCATTTTCCATAAATTTAAGTACATCTAATCCATTTTCAAATTCTTTAACAACCTCTAGATTACTAAATTCAGTTATAAAATATTTTAATTCTTCTCTTGATGGAAACTCATCATCTGCTATTATACATCTCATAATATCACCTAACCTTTAATTTATAATAAAACTTATTCTTGTTCCTTTTTTTAATCTTTCAATTTCAAGTCCTTTCCCATATATAAGTTTTACTCTACTATGAACATTGTATAGACCGATTTTATTTTCATCCACTTTATCATTATATATTTGATTTACTATATTATTATCTATACCACAGCCGTCATCTTCTATTATAACTTTAAAGCCATTATGTACTTTCTTAACTTCTATCCATACATTTTTTCCAAAAACATCTTCTAAAATCCCATGCTTTATAGCATTTTCAACTAATGGTTGTATAATCAAAGTTGGAACTTTTGCTTTTTTAGCTTCTTCATCAATATCATAATGAACTTCTATTTTATCTCCAAATCTGCATTTTTCAATATAAACATAAGCCTTAACATGTTCCATTTCTTCATCTAGTTCTACTAAATTTTCCTTAAACTCAATATTATATCTTAAATAATTTGAAAGGTTTATTATTAATTCTCTAGCTTTACTCGGATTTATTCTTATAAAAGATGTTATAGTATTCAATGCATTAAATAAAAAGTGAGGATTTATTTGCGCTTGTAGTGCTTTTATTTCAGCTTTTTTAGCCATATCTTCAAGTTTTTTTATATTTCCAAGCTGTATTTGAGTAGATATCAAATTACTAAGACCTAAAATCAAGTATTTTTTCCCTTCTGTTACTTTACTATCCTTATTAAAATAGACTTTTAAAACCCCTATTACTTCTTTATCATAATTTAGTGGAGTTATGATACCGGATTTTATTTCTATACCATCAATACAATTATAGCCTATCTCCTCTTCTTTATCAGATATAATCACTGTTTCTCCTGTATTTATAGCTCTTTTAGTATATTCTCCAACTATTTCTTTGCTTTTTATATTTAATTTATTGTTTTTAGCGCTATAAGCTAATATATGTTCTTTTCCTGTTATTATTGCGACCTCTCCACCTACTCCCACTCTTATAATTTCACAAACTTTTTCTAATGATGCTTCATTTAAATCTTTAAAATATGGAAGGGTTTTATTAGCAATTTCAAGTGCTAATTTAGCTTGTTCTCCTGCTACTTTTTCTTTTTCTTTAAATATATTATCAATTATACCTATAACCAATACAACGCCCAGTCCATTTATAACAACCATTGGAATATAAATTGAGCTTATGATTTCACTTCCTGTTGGAACCATTATTCTAATTAAAATCATACTAAAACTTTCAATTACTACAGCACAAAAGCAACCAAACACATATTTACCATTTGTGTTAACTAATTTATATAAATACCCTGGCATAATACCAGCTACTATTGTGCTTATAGCACATGGAATTGCAGTTGTAGCACCAACCCCTGAAATAATTCTATGAAAACTAGCAACTAGCCCTGCTATTCCCCCAACTAACGGTCCACAAACTATAGATGCTACTATAATACCAACATTTCTTATATTAACTATAGCACCATAATAGTCCACTCCAAAATAAGTACCAACAATCCCCAAACCTGAAAAAATAGCTGATAATATAACTATGTCTTTAATGGTATATTTACTATTGTCTAAAGCTTTTTTAAAGGTTTTACTTTTTGAAATTGTAAAAGCAATTAAAATAACATATCCTAAATTGCTCATAAGTGTATTTGTTAATGTCCACATAATACTTCCTTTCTTTAAATACTTTATACAAATTATATATTAGTGTTAGTATTTAACAAATTAAAGATTAATACTCTAATATTAATAAAAAAATAACAAGTCAATATTTAAAAATTTTTATAAAGGATAACTATTTAAAGACTCCCCAATTTTTAAATATAAACTTGTTCTATTAAAATTATCAATTTATTAAATAATAAGATTTAAATTTAGAGTTTATATCCATATAACTTTTTATAGGCTAAAAACCATATTTATATCTTTTGTGATATTGCTATCTATATATCCATCATTGCTCATTTTATTTAAAATATCTATAGCTTCTTTATGACTAAGTGATTTTCTATAAGGTCTTTCTTCCGTTATGGCTTGATATATATCTAAACATGCCATCAGCCTTGAATTAAAATCTAAATCATCTTTTGTGAAACCAAAAGGATAGCCCTTTCCATTTAATTTTTCGTGATGATTAGCAGCCCATTCAGTAATTTTTTCAAAGCCTCTAATTTCATGTAATGCAACTCTTGTATAATATGCATGATTTTTCACAACCTTAAATTCTTCTTCTGTAAGTTTATTAGGACTATCTAAAATACTATTTGGAACAGCTAGTTTTCCTATATCATGAAGATCTGCTGCAATCATCAATTGGACTTTTTCATCATGACTATAATTATAAAAATCTGCCATAACTCCCACTTTTTCAGATAATCCTCTAGAATGTCTTTGGGTATATCTTGATTTACAGTCTATAATCTTTGATAACACTTTAGTTATATTTCTTATTTCATCAAAGGACAATTCTAAGCTATAACTTGGTGTTTCTTTTTTTATAATATTATTTATAGACTCATTATTTATATTTGTCCAAAATTTTTCATCTCTAGCTATATCTATAAAGGCTCTTGATATTTTATGTGAAAAGCTTATATTTTCTCTTTCCTTTATAAAGCATATTATATCTTCTTTTTTATCACTTTTAAAATTATTATTCATCTCCATATCATTAGCAAATTGAATTATTTGTGCCATTATTGGAATCTCATCACCTTTTAATTTAAAAAAACCAGAACCATCATACTTTTCATGGTGATATTTAATTATATTTTTTACATCAGTCAAAAAAGGATAATTAATTATATTTTCTTCTCCAATTATACAATGCTTCTTTGCTACTTCTACTTCATTTAAGTTTATTTCTTCTTTACACATTAAATTATTATATAAATTTTTTTCACTTACCCCATTATCATGCAAAATAGCTAATGAAACTATATCATGTAATTCTTTAGAGTTTAAACCCAACTGTTGCCCAACTTTTAGTGCAATATATGCTACCCTTTTACCATGATTAGAAGGTAACCCTAAAACATCCATTTCAACAAAATCTAATGCAAATGACACTGACATTAAAAATTCATTTAAATTAAATAACATATTTTCCCCCATCTAATATATTATTAACTATATATCATTGATAATAATACTCATTAATATATTATATATTAATTTATTAAATTTTAAAATCTAATATCCGTTTTATTGCAAATAATGTATTTTATCTATATACAATCTATATTTATAGGCTCACTAATTATACTTCTTTTTACACATAAAACTCCATTTTCCAAAGAAGTTATTTTCCATTTTACAAGGGTTAATAAACCATTTTCTAACTCTATACAGCTCATTGAATATGGTTGGACACAACATCCATCATTAAAATATTTACATCCATTATTATTTAAAATAGACCTATGTGTATGGCCTGCAAGTACAGACTGATTATTTTCTTTTGCCCACCTCTCTAATTTTCTATCAATCACTGTCCTTCTAGATTTACTTTTAGCTGGACTAGTGGGATTTTTAAATCCAAAAACTTGCTCCATAAATCCCCAAACATACTTTACTAAAAACTTAGATAAAAAACTTAATTGGTAATTTAAGAAATCGACTTGATGTCCATGCACAACAAATAAGTTTTTACATACATTGTTGTCTATTAACATAATACCATCATAAATTGGCAAATCTTTAAATAACATATATAAATTTTTTTTATTTACATCATTCTCATAGCATTCTATTTCTTTTTTAAATTTTTTACTCTTTTTTATCTTATCGTGATTTCCTACAATCATATAAAGTTTATCTTTATTTTTAAATTTTAAAAGAATTTTAAAAATTTCTGGGTGAATTTCGTATATAGTTCCTATTTTCGAAACTTTCCATAACTCATCACCATCTCCCACTTCTACATATGAAAAATCTTTTTTATAATAATATTTTAATGCTGCCATATATATGTTTGAGTTAGGTAATAAATCATCTTTCCATGTTCCATCGCCCCTATGACAATCGCTTATAAAAACAAATTTTGATTTATTATTTATATCTATTTTAGGACAACTTATCATTATCTTTTTTAAAATATCCTTTGACATAGCTAACTTAACTCCCAAAACTTAATACACTATATTATATAGTTTCAATTAACTATTGGTTAACTCAAATTACAACTTTAATACAATAAAAAATAAATCGTTACAGAATACTTTTAAATATTCTGTAACGATTCATTTTATTCAAACCTATTATCTGATAGCCTAGTAGACACATTTTTAATATTACCAGTTAACCATCCTATTTTAATATCTGATTTAGGAATATCAAAACCTGGCACCAACGGTTTTACATCTATAACTGGAGTTCCATCTAATATGTCAATATTTTTCACAAAAATGTTTTTATCACAAATCTTCTCTACTTCAACTACTGACAAACCAATATGATTAGGTCTAACTGGTGTCCTTGTTGCAAAAACGCCATGAACCTTGTCATCTAAAAAAGGTTTTACAGTAAGTTCAGTTTTTTCCACCTTATGAAAATGATATATAACTATTATGTGCGAAAACTCTTCTAAATCTTTTAACCCTTCTGCATACTCATGGAATATCTCTATTTTTCCTTTATCTGCATTATCACCTGTTGGTTGAATAGGCATACTTTTTATATCTTCAAATTTGCTATGAATAATTCCTATAGGTTTTAAAATAATATTTTCTTCCAAAACAACTACCTCCACTGAAATAACTAAATTCTACTTACACCATTTATTGCAAAAACCTAATTTTTTATTACACATCACTTGTTTAGATCCACAATGGGGACAAGAAGTTTTATCTTGTTTAAAATTTACTTCATAGGAATTATCACAATCCATGCATTTAAGTTTACATAATTTTGTACTATAATCTCCACCACTTATTTTTATAGCTTTTCCCTCTGTCAAAGCCCTTGCAACTTTATTTCTTGCACTATCTATGATATTTTGAAAAGTTTGTCTAGACACTTCCATTCTTTTTGCACATTGTTCTTGATTTAAATTTTCTATATCTTTAAGTCTCATAGCTTCTAACTCTTCAACTTTTAAAATTATTTCTTCAACTTCGCATTTAGGTTTTCCAAAAGGCACAAAGTAATTATTATCTGGAAAAAATTCTACTCTTCTACACTTAGTTGGTCTTGCCATTTGTATTCCTCCCTACAATTTATTAGTATTTAATATTTATAATATGATTCACTATAGATTAAATAGTTTTTAATTCATATTCATACATTATACTACTATATTATAGAATTTTAAAATACACAAAAGCATTGTATTCTTTCTTCCTGATAATCACATGAATAAATATTAAAAACTAATTTTTATTCTCCACAATTTCCTTCATGTTCATGTTCTCTACAAACACTTCCTGTTGATTTTAAATTTCCTTTTATATATTCGTTTACTAAATCATCACAAATTCCACTTGCTCCTACAACTACTTCTATAGAGTTTTCTGCAAAAAGTTCTTGTGCTCTTTCTCCCATTCCTCCTGAAATTATAGTATTTATTCCTAAATCATTCAAAAAAACTGGTAAAAAACCTGGTTTATGTCCTGGATTTTCAACGAAACTTTTATTTATATCTCCTTCCTTTACTTCATAAATACTAAATCCTTCACAGTGTCCAAAATGTCCACTAACATAATTTCCTTCGCTTGATATTGCTATTTTCATTTTAATTCCTCCTAATTTTTATATATTATTAATAAATTATTTTCTTTATATTACTCCACATATCTTTTATGAATTTATTCGCTAAACTTTCTTTGTAGTAAGTTATTGGTTTTAATTCATTTATGGATTTTATTACTGTATCATCATAAGGTATTTTTCCAACAACTTTTATTCCCCTATCTTTCGCTACTTGTTCAATTTTGCATGCAACTTCTAAGTTTATATCATACTTATTTATACATATCATTGTAAGTACACCAAAGTGCTCACATAGAGAAATTGTTCTTATCATATCTTCAACACCTGATTTAGTTGGTTCAGTTACAATTAGAACTGCATTGCTACCAGTTATAGAAGATATTACAGGACAACCAATCCCTGGTGACCCATCTATAATTATTAAATCATCATTTTTATTGTATTGTTTTGCATTTTTTCTTAATTGAGTTATTAATTTTCCTGACCCATCACTTCCAGGTTTCATAATAGCTCTAGAAATAATTCCCTGTTCTACATCTGTAATAAAAGTATCTGCAATATGTTCATCTTCAAATGTTATCGCATTTTGTGGACATACAAGACTACAAGTAGTACATCCTTCACATAGAAATTCATTTACTGAAAAATCGCTTATAGCTTCAAATCTACATACTTCTTCACATTTTCCACATTTTATGCATTTATTTTTATCTATTATAGCTTTCTTGCCACTTATGAACTCTTCTTTTTTAATATTTTTACCTTTATAAAACAAAGACAAATTAGGTGCATCAACATCACAATCAACTTTTATTACCTGCTTTGCTAATTGAGATAGCGCAGTTGCTATGGTAGTCTTTCCCGTTCCACCTTTTCCACTTAAAACTACTAATTCCATTTTAGAACCTCCCTTGCCTTAATTGCTATATTATCAAATACCTCCTTGTATTTTGCATTTTTATATAATATATTCCCCATTGAATATATTTCAGCAACTTCTCTGCTATAAGGCAAAGCTCCTATAATTTCCATATCATTTTTCCTACAATATCTTTTAATTAAATTATCTTTTTTATCATCTTTATTTATAATTATTCCAAAAGGTATATTAAAAAGTTTTACAACCTCTAATGCCATTTTCATGTCATGAAGACCAAATTCCGTTGGCTCTGTAACTAGAATTGCAGCATTTGCATATTTTAAAGAAGTTACAACATTACAAGAAGTACCAGGAGGACAATCTATTAAATTAAAATTTGTTTCTATATTATTAAATACTTCCTTAATTACCGGTACTGCCATAGGTTCATTTACATTTAAAACTCCTCTTATACATTTAATATCCTCAAAAATTCCTTTTTCAATGTTTCCTATACTTCTTTTCTTATAAGATATAGCATCCTTATCACAAATAATTTTACATGCTCCACAACTATGACATAATTTTTGAAAAAGCATTATATCATCGCCAACCTTAGCTAGAGAATTAAATTGACAAACCCTAACACATTTTCCACAGGAATTACACTTACTATCATCTATAAATGGATAATCTACTAGAACTTCTTTTTCTTCGTCTATATAAGGTTTTAAAAATAAAAATCCATTAGGTTCTTCTACATCACAATCAATATAATTTGCTTTTAATGCTAAAGCTAAATTTGTAGATACAGTAGTTTTTCCTGTTCCACCTTTTCCACTTAGAATTGCAATATTCAAAGTTATCTTCCTCCCATATGTCCATTACCCATACCACCATGTTCTGGACCTGCAAAACTAATCTCTTCTAGCTCGTCTTTTTCTAACATTTTCAGTGCATCTTCTATGAATATAACATCTGATTTAAAAGCTTTAATTTTTGCTTTTTCTATAAGTTTAAAAGCATTGGGTCCAAGATTTCCAGTAATTATATAATCTACGTTTTCATTTATTAATTGTTGTGCTGCAACAATCCCTGCTCCACCTGATGAAGATTTCCCTTCATTATCTAATACATAAAACTGTTTTTTTTCACCATCATGAATCTGAAATAAATCACATCTTCCAAATCTAGCATCAACTAAACTATTACTCTCTTTTCCATTTGCTGAAATTGCTATTTTCATTTCATACCCTCCTAAAATATAATTATTCAAAACAAGTTATTGGCATTTGCTAATTATTATATTAATACTACTTTTTGTTTTTGTCAAATGCCAATAACATATTTTAAAAACAATTTTATATTTTATTTAATTACATTAATTTACATAAAAAAACTGCTATATAATAATTTTAAAATTACCATATAGCAGTCCAAGGTTTTTAATATTCTATTTTTCACAAATTAAACATAATAATTTTTCTGATGCATTTACTTCTTTTACATTATGTAAATCTGCATTTTCCAAATCATCTATAATACTTTCTTTTGTCACAAAATGTTTATGACATCCTTCTTTCCAATCGCAAATTAATATTTTGCCCTTATCTTTCAATACTCTTTTTGCATCTTTCAACAGTTCAATCGGAGCATCTAATTCATGATGAACAGTTATCATAAATACTAAATCAGCACTATTATCTTGTAATGGAATTTTATTTTCTTCCATTACATCAACAGCTAATCTACCGGATAATTCCGTCTTGATATTTTCATTTATCCACTTTATCATGTCATTAGATATATCAAATCCATAACCTTTAGAATTAGGAATTTTATTTAAAAACTCTTTTGAGAATACACCTGTACCTATGCCTATATCTACAATAGTAGGATTTTCCTTTAAAGATAGTTCAGTAATTATTTTATCTATTCTTATAAGTTTTAGTCTTTCTGGATTGTTAAGCTTATCCATTTTGTTAACATCAAATTTTTTATCCACTTTGTCACCACCATTTCTTTATTGATATTCATTATCAATTATTCATATATTATATTATTATTTTTAAAATGTCAATAAACATTTAAACCTATTTTCTTTATATTAAATAAACTTATATATAAGCAAAAAACTTTCATTACTTAAATGAAAGCTTTCGCTATAAATCAATATTTTATTTTTTACATTAAATAATAAATAGCATCAGAAAAACTCAAATTTTCTGGTGACCAATTTCTTTTAGGACAATCTACAACTTTATATGGCACTTTTAATTTATCTATAAATTCTTTAAAATCCTCATCAAACCAAGGTGGCGTCCACGCACCTGACCTACAAATGTGTAATGAAGGAACATAAATGTCCTTTTCTAAGTCATCTATATCTATAAAATTAACATTGTATTTATTTTTTATTTCCTTGAAATATTCTGGTTTTTCTGTAGTATACGGACTATATATAATATTTGCTTTATTAATTATATTATTTTTTAAAAGTTTTCCTAACCAATTTGCACAATTAACTTCAAAATTAAGCGAAGATAGTCCACCATACCCTAAATCAGAATGAGCATCAAAAAGATACACCTCATTACAATCATATTTTTTAGCTATGTCATAAGATAACACATGGGAATCAGAAATGTAAACCTTTAAATTTTTATCGAATTTAAAATTTCTTTTTATTTTATTCCAAAAAATATTTGCATTTCTAGAAAGCTCAAATGATTTTTCAATACTTTTCCCTCTATTTCTGCATTGAATATAACGCTTGTACCATAAATTTATAACATTCCTATTATTCTCAATATACGAACCCCAATTTTCCTTTTGAGTATAAACAAAATAATCCCAATCAACCGATAACAAACATTTTTTCATTATAATATACCCCCTCCTCAATAACAAAATATACAAACATAATATGCGATTGAAATATTGAGGTGTATATACTCTTCCTAACTATTATTTTAATACTTTACAAATTATAGTCAAAGTTACCAAATCAAGATTAAACTTAATAAATAGTTATATATATGGAGCAACCTATAAAGCAGTATCTTTCTTTAGAAAAGCTATCCTTTCTTTTATATTACTATACTTTGCAGGTATCTTCCTTCTCCTTCTTTAAATTTTGGAGTTGCTACAAACTCACTTTTAACTAAATACTCATTAGTATAACCAAATATTTGATGCCACAATTCATTACCAATATCTTTAATTGAAACCTCATGTTTTATTGAAGTTAACTTGTCCATGCTTCTTTTTAATTCCATAAAAGTTTTTTCAACATAAGGTAATATATCTAAAAGAATTATCTCCCCTATTCTTTGAATAATATCTCTTTCACTATTAAAAAACACTGGCACATCTATATTTAAATGCCCATTGGCCTTGTCTATATTTAAATAATTTAACTCTATTAAAAAATTTGCTAATTTTCTTTCCTTATTATTTAAATCAACATACTTTCTATTGTTTGTAAATATATTTTTTATTAAGCTACCACACTCTTTAGCAATTATATTATTAAAATCATCTAGAATATCCATATATGCGATATTTAAACTGTGAAATTTAATTCCTTCATCAATACTTTCAGGAATCATTCTAAAATATCTATATATATCCTTTCTAAAACCATTTCCATCACCAAAACTATTAAATAAAACATCATCAGCCCTATAATTATTGCTACTACATAACAATTTATTACTATGACATTCTATTTTTTCACTTTTTTCATATGCAACTATAATGTAATCTCTTCCCCCTGGCTGTGATTTTGATACAGAAAAAATATTTTTATTTGCAAAAAATTCAAAAGCTACTCAATCAAAAATCTCATCACAAATTATATGATATAGAACTCTTTCCACTGAATTAGATTTAATACAATTTAACTTTAAAATTTCATTTTCAATTTTATCACTTAAACTTATTACTCTATCTCCAATAATTTTCCCTACATTCTTTAAAAATCCATCCAACCTTTCAATATCGTCTTCTAAAAATACAGGAAAATTAATACTATATCCTCTATTTCTTTCATCTATAGCTCTAATTTTCTTTAGACTTAAAATTATATTTTCAACCTTTTCAACATTAATTTTTAATCTATTGCTAATTTTAAACATATCCATAGAATAAGGTTCAGACGCTGATATTATATATAATATTTCTGCTGCATATTTTTTATTGCATACATAAGAAGGGTTAAATTCATCAAATTTCCCATCGTCACCAAAATAATAAAACTCTAACTTTTTATTTACCATAATTAATCCTCCATTTAAATCTATTAAATATATGAATTATAATTTTACTACATATTAATCCTAAAATTATTCCACCTAATATATCTGTAGGGTAATGGACATATAAATATAGCCTTGAAAAAGCTATTAAAATTGCTATAGCAAAAAGTTCAAATGTATAATTCTTAAAATATCTATATAGTACTCCTACTACAGCAAAGGAAGATGTAGTATGTCCTGATGGAAAAGAATATGACAATGGTTTTTTAATTAAAAGATTTATAGGTGATATATCTACACATGGTCTTGTACGCTTAATTATATGTTTTAATATTCCTTCTCCTAATATTGTACTTAATATTAAAGCTCCTAATGCCATAAGACCTATATTTCTATACTTTTTATTTATAATTAATAAGCAAGATATTATAATCCATATCACCCCCCAATTACCTAAAGACGTTATTATAACCATAATTTTATCCATAATATGTACATGCATATTATCTTTTATATAATTTAGAATTAAATTATCAACCTTTTGTATGAAAAATATAATATTCATAATTAAGTTCACTTGATTCCTCCTTCATTTACACTTCAATTTATTTATATTATATAAAAAATAAAGACACTGATTAGAGAGTGTCTTTTAATAAATTATATTTAAGTATATCTATATATTATATAGATATCATCATATATAATTTTTTATAACTTTATATTTTATACAATTTTTATCCATCTATCCTCAAAACACTTTTCCATAAATTCCGGTTTAGATAAATATGTTCTTAGTGTATCCCTTGTATACTCTGTATTATATTTTTCATTTTCATTATTTGCTAAAGATGAATAGCCTGTACCTCGTTGTAAATAATCTGATGTAGCTACTCTATATACTTTTTCTTCTTCTAATTCTCCATTTTTCAGTATTATTCTTATAATGTTTTTCCCATCGTGAGCTATTACTGCACCTGATACATGTAACCTTCCTAGGTATTTACCTCTGAACCCTGCTCCCTTTCCATCTAACATACATATTTCTGATTTAAGAGATTGTTCTAGTGCTTCTTTTATATATTTCCCCTTAATTTCCATGTAAGTTGGATTTAATGGTGATGGACTTATTTCTAAAAGTTTTTTTTCTGAAACTGCACCTCTTTTTATTCCACCATTTATTATTCCACTATTTATTATGCTAAGATCACATGGTATTACATCTCTTAGACCATCTGCTAAAAGATTTGTTATTGGATTTTCATTAACTACATCATGCCAAACGTCCCTATTTATTTCATAAAGAGCCCCTCTTAAATTTTCCACTGCTAAATCATATTCAACCTTAAGTTGCTCTTTAATTTCACTATCTTCTATTTCATTTATGATTTCTATATTTTGTCCATCAAATTCTTTTATAACATTGTCTTCAATGTCTATATCTAAAACTCCTAAGTGGGTTCCATAGCAACCTGATTGATGAACTATTGTTTTATTTAATTTTTCTACTTTATCCATTAAAATATGACTATGTCCACCAATTATAATATCTATGCCTTCAATACTTTCGCAAAACTCTCTATCTTCTCTCATTCCTGCATGACTTAATAATATACATATATCATAATTTCCTTTGTTATCTTCAATTTCTTTTTTTATCTCATCTTTTTGACTTGAAGCATATAAATTATTTAATTCAAAAAATCCATTATATTCAGGTGTTACACCTATTATTAAAAACCTTATATTTCCTTTATTAACTATAATACTTCGCTTTAACCCTTTAATATTTTCTTTATTATATTTATACAAATTACTAGATAAGAAAGATACAGAAGTAGAACCAATCATAGTTTCCATGATTTCTATTCCTGAAAATCCCTCATTATTTCCAACTGAAATGGCATCATATCCTGCCTTTTCTAACAACCTTGCTCCAGCTTCACCATTTGTGCCTTGAAGTTCAATCCTCATAAAATCATTAAAATCTCCTGCATCTAAAAGTAGTGTATTTTCATCTCTTAGCTCTTTAATTTTAGTTACAGCCTTAGAGAAATTCTCAAATCTACTATGAATATCATTAGTGTGCAATATTCGTACTCTCATAAGATCCCCCTTTAAATTTCAAATTATCTATTATGCTCAAACTACTTATTTACTAAAAAATATTACTATCACAATTAATTCTCTAATTTTTTAACATCTTAAATTACTTTATAACACATATATAGATTTTCGTTTATTATAATTTTTCTACAAATTTTTCCCAAATCCTTTGTATTTTTATATTTTGTTTCATTATTTATATATATCACTTTAAAGTGCAAAATTTAAAACATATAGAAAAACAGTGTTTTAAATGCTTAAATCACTGTTTTTCTATTTAATATATTAAATTTATTTTCTACTTCCATAAACTAAATGAAAATGTAAATGCTTAGAATCTTGATATTTTCCTAAGTTCGTTATAACTCTACATGCACCATCTTCATCTACAACCTCTGCCGCAACTTTTTTTACTACACTTAATAATTCTAACAACAAATCATCTTCATTATCAGTAAGTGTAATTAATGATGCTATATGCCTTTTAGGTATAACAACTATATGTTTCTCATATGCTGGCTTAGTATGATAATATGCTAATACATTTTCTGTTTCATACACTTTCTTAACTTCTATTTTATTACTCAATACTTGTTCACAATAAAAATCATTTCCCAATTATCTTCCCCCCATTTTTAAGTTATCTAATGCAAAATAAATTTGTTATTTTAAGTATTTCTACAATTGTTTAATAATACCTGTTATTTTCTATACTTATTATTTTTCATATACTTATTTTAAATTTTGTTATATGTAATTTATTTGATAAAATATACATAACTTATATTGATTTATAAAAAAATTGGAGGTTTAAAGATTTGTTATGATAACTAAAAAACAAAGTAATATATTTAAAGTAGTTACTACAGTGATAGCTTTAGCTTTATATATTTTTCTAAAAATAAAAACTTCTTTTAACCCTGTAATAGGTATTCTTATACCAGTATACTCATATTTTTTAATAATTTATTTTCTCAATAAAAAACATAAGACTTCATAACTATATTAATTTGAATTTTACATTTTATAAAATATATTATACTGTATAGTTTTTAATTTATTTTTTTAAATTAACGTATAAAATTCATATAAATATTATTGTTTTAACTCTATTTCCATTTCTAAAATAGAAAGTTCACTTTCATCTATAATCTCCACTGAAATTTTTTTCACTACTGTATTGAAAACTTCTTGTATATTACAAGTCTCTTTATATGCATTTTCTAAACTCTTCTTATTGTTAAAGCTACCAATAGTCATATGTGGTATAAATTCAACGTTATTTAACCACTCAGGTTTATGCTCTTTTAATATATTTTTATATAAATTATTATGAATCCCTATTAAATCTTCTTTACCATCTATCACTTTTAAAAATAAATAATTCCCTGATTTATCCTGAACTTTAACTATTCCATATAAACTAATTTTAAAAGCTTTTGTCTCCTTTAATGTTTCTAATAGATAATTTTTTAATTCTTCTGTATTTAGATAACTTTCAAAAGGAAATACTAAAGTTATATGTGGTCTCACCTTATCACATAACGGATCATATACTTTTCTAATTTTATTAATAGCATCTACATTTTCAAACTCTGGAAATATCAATATACATCTTTTTTTCAAAACTATCCCCTTCTATCTATATACTATACATCCCTTTTTTTCTAACTCATCTAACCATTCTATTTCTTCTAATTCTCTATTCCATCTCAAATCTAATCTTTCTAAGTTTTCTATGTTTAGCAACTCTTTTGGTAATTTTTTTAATTTATTTCCTCTTAAATCTAATTCTAATAAATTTTCCATTTTACCTATATCTTTAGGTAAAATATTAATATTGTTATTTCTAAGATTTAAACGTCTCATTTTCTTGCACATACCAATCTCTTCTGGTATCTCTTTCAACATATTATTACTTAAATCTAAAACTCTTAAAAACTTTAAATTTCCAATAGAGTTTGGTATATATTTTAGTTTATTTTCTTTTAAATGAATCTCTTTTAAATTTGTCATATCACCAATAGAATCTGGTAAATCTTCTAATTTATTATCAATTAATCTTAATTCTATTAAATTTACTAAATTTCCAATATTATTAGGAATACTTTTTAACAGGTTTTCACTTGCATTTAAGTATTTTAACTTATGCAAAGTAAAAATTTCTGTAGGTATTTCTACAATTCTATTTCCATGTATATATAAATAATCTTCTAGTTCAGTTAAATATTTAAATTCTATAGGTATTTCAGTTATTTCATTATATCCTAAATCTAGCATCTTTAATTTTGATAATTTTTTTATATTTGCGCTTATACAATTTATTTTATTCACTGATATATTTAAAACCTGTAAACTTTTCATTTGAAAAATTTCATCTGGAATAATATCTATATTATTATCATAAAGACTTAATTCTTTTAACTCATCAAATTTATATTCTATATTAGGTAATTTTTTTAATCCTAAACTATTTAAATCTACTTTCATATTTTTCTCCAATCTATTAAAAACATTTTTATCAAATGAATACTTTTCACATTAATCCAAATCACATAATTGTATTCTATAGTTGCTAAAAAATCGATAATGATTTTAAATCATCATCGATTTTTATTTAAATAATTATTTACTAATTTATTTATTTCTTAAACTATCATATAAAATTCTACTACTATTTGAAAAATTTATTTTTTATTAATTCAAAAATAGCAGGAAGCAACGAAATCATAATTATAGCTATAATCACTATGGAAAAATTCTTTTCTACAAAAGGTATGTTTCCGAAAGAATAACCTATTAACGATATACCACTTACCCAAACTATTCCCCCTATTGCATTAAAGGTTATAAATTTTTTATAATTCATTTTTCCTACACCAGCAACAAAAGGTGCAAATGTACGTATAATTGGCATAAACCTTGCTAATATTATTGTTTTTCCACCATAAGTTTCATAAAACTTATTTGTTTTATCTATATATTCTTTTTTCAGAAATTTATTATCATCTTTTAATACTTTAGGCCCTAGATATCTTCCTATATGATAATTTACAGTATCACCTAAAATTGCCGCTAGCCCTAAAAATATAATTAATATTACTATATTTAAATCACCTAACGCAGCAAAGGCTCCTGCAGCAAATAAAAGAGAATCTCCTGGCAAAAAAGGAATTATAACTAATCCTGTTTCACAAAATATTATTATAAATAATATTAAATATATAAATAATCCATATTCACCTATAAAGGCTCCTAAAAATTTATCAATATGTAAAAATACATAAAAGAAATTGCTTATTAAATCCATTCCCTATACTCCTTATCATAGTTATAACCTATTTAAGTATTTTTCCTTCTAATTTTAAATATAAATTAGCTACTTTTTTACTAAGAAATTTTGAATATAAATAGTTAGTAATAAAAACTAATATGTATGCTCCAATAACATCTAAAGGATAGTGATGACCAACATAAAGTCTAGATACTCCTACAATACATGATAAAGTTATAAGAATAACACCATAAACTTTACTATACTTATTTATACCTAAAGCTATGCTCATTGTAAAAGTTGAATGATCACTAGGAAAAGATGCGTTAGGACTATGTGGAAATAATAAGTTTACATCATGTGAAACAAATGGTCTAGGATGGTAATAAACCATTCCTATCATCGCACTTAAAAATAAATTTAACACTGTAAAAACACCTGTGTTGATTGCAATAGCTCTAGTATTTTTATCTTTTTTAACAAATCCATAAATATATAAAACTAGAATTACTATAGCAAAAATTATAGGTACATATTTTGAAAATATTATCATAATATTATCCATAAGTTTGCTTTTACCAGCTAACTGATTTACTAAATCAAAAAGCTTAAAATTCATAAAAATCACCTCAATTTTTCTTTAGTTAGTTTTATAGGGCTTTAAATTTCAACTTATTCATTTATCAAATAAGAAAATTTAAGATTAATATTTTACTGCTAGTTAATAAATTAATTTAGTTAACAGTGAATAGTGAATAGTTAAAAGTTGTGGTTATTACTAATCACTTTGTTCCTAGTAATACTAAACGTAGATTTTTAAAATCATTTTTCAGAAAGTGGTTGCCACTTTCATCCTAAACTTTTAACTATTAATTCTTAACTATTAACTAATTATAGTTGTACTTATTTTCTTAAATAATAATAAAAATTTGATGAATAAATTTTATTCTAATCTTATCTTATACCCCCTATGCTTATTAACTATTTAAGTTTAAATTTATAAAAATGTCAATATAATTTTTATTTCTTATCATTTTTACGCTTAACTAAACTACCTGTTTACATTTCACCTTGAAAATAAATCATTCCTGTTATCACTAAAAGTTCATTACATATTCTTTTTCTTTCACCACATGTTACCATAGTGTTCAAAGAAAATATATTAACTTTAAAAACTGTCTTTAATTTCAATTGAATATTTAAATTTCACTATAAAACTTAACATTAAAAATTTATAATAACTTATAGTTTTTAATATAAATAGTATAAGTTAGTAATTTTTTAAATTGAGGAGGATATGATTTTGGAATCAAATCAATCTATAACTGCTAGAGGGGTTCTTAAGTTCATTATTCCATCATTATTAGGAATTTTTCTTTTTATGATACCTATACCTTTTAATGGACAAATAACCATACCTGTAGCAATATTTGCAAAAGTTATAACTACAAACCTTGAATTATATTTACCTACCATTGCCGCTATAATAATATGTTCCAGTGTATTATTTACTATCTATGTTAAAATTGCAAAACCTAATTTTATAGAAAGAAATAAGTTTCTTAAAGGATTATTCAATGTAAAACCTATATGGTTTTGGATCAGAATAATAGGTATGACCTTAGTTGTATTAACATTATTTGAACTAGGTCCTGAATGGATTTTCTCTGAAAATACTGGTGGATTACTTCTAAATAGCCTACTCCCTGTGCTATTTGCTGTGTTTTTATTTGCAGGTCTACTGCTACCACTTCTATTAAACTTTGGCCTACTTGAGTTTGTTGGAACCTTACTTACAAAAATAATGAGACCTATCTTTAATCTTCCTGGACGTTCATCAATAGATTGTATAACCTCATGGTTAGGTGATGGTACTATAGGTGTGTTGCTTACAAGTAAGCAATATGAAGAAGGATATTATACCAAAAGAGAAGCAGCTGTTATAGGTACTACTTTTTCAGCCGTTTCTATAACATTTAGTTTAGTTGTATTGCAAACTGTAGGCTTAGAAGAATATTTTCTTCCATATTACCTAACTATTTGTTTAGCAGGAATAGTTGCTGCTATTATACTACCAAGAATACCTCCACTATCAAGAAAGGAAGACACTTATTGCACTCCTCCAAAGGATAAAGGAGAGGTTATTCCAAACGGATATAGTAAATCTCAATGGGGTTTAAAATTAGCAGTTCAAAAAGCTAAAAGTAATAATATAAAAGATATATTTAAAGAAGGAACTCAAAATGTTTTAGAAATGTGGCTTGGAGTTATGCCTGTAGTTATGGCTATTGGAACAATTGCTGTAATTATTGCAGAATATACATCTGTTTTCAAATTTTTAGGATTGCCATTC
This sequence comes from Clostridium sp. CTA-19, assembly GCF_054767855.1. Lineage (NCBI taxonomy): Bacteria > Bacillati > Bacillota > Clostridia > Eubacteriales > Clostridiaceae > Clostridium > Clostridium sp. CTA-19. The sequence continues at coordinate 104,167 of NZ_BAAABH010000005.1, forward strand.
TATCCAATACTTAAATTATTCCAAGTGCCTGAAGCCTTAAGTGCTTCCCAAACATTTGTAGTTGGTTTTGCAGATATGTTTTTACCTTCAGTTATAGCTGCTGCCACAATAGAAAGTGAAATGACAAAATTTATAGTAGCTGCTGTGTCTGTAACACAACTTATATATATGTCAGAAGTAGGTGGACTTTTAATAGGTTCTAAAATTCCTGTTAACATGAAAGACTTGTTGATTCTTTTTATAGAACGTACTTTAGTCACACTCCCTGTCATTGTAATTGTAGCTCACATCTTATTTTAAACTTATAAACAAAAGGATATATTAAGGCATTAACTTGCTTTAATATATCCTCTATTTTAAATATGTAAGTTAATCCATCTATAAATTTTAAATACTATCTAATGAAAATCACCTTCAACTAAATCAAGAATTTCATAAATCTCAGGATATTTAAATAACCTTCCTTCTTCAAGCATTTCTTTAAACTCATTAACTGTAATCCACTTAGCTTCAGCAACTTCATTTTCTTGTAAAACTAACTCTTCTAAATCAATATCTTTTCTTACTAAATATAAATCCCAAATTAAATCTGTTCTAAAAATTCTTCGCATAAATTCCACTTCATCTTCAGAAATTTTTATTCCTAATTCTTCGTTGACTTCACGAATACACCCATCTATAGAATTTTCTCCTGATATCATTCTTCCTGTTGTTAATCCCCACACCCCTGGTAGTATCTCACAACTGTTAGAACGTTTTTGTACTAATATTTTAGAATTTGAATTTATAATCCATGCCTCCATAGCTAAATGATACTCACCACTGTTTAATTTTTCCCCTTTTTCTTTTACTTTTCCTGTTTTATAACCATCTTTATCATATATATCCCAAACTTCCACAATTACCCCTCCTAATTCTAACTTTATTTTATTTAAATAGAGTACACATTTTCTAATATCAAAACTTTATATTCTCTCTACTACCTTACAGGGATTCCCATAGGCAACACAATTACTTGGAATAGATTTAGTTACTACACTTCCAGCCCCAATAACTGTATTATCGCCAATAGTAACTCCTGGACAAATAATTGCTCCTCCTCCAATCCAAGAATTATTACCTATACTTACTGGTTTGGTAAATGTTGTATATGATGCTCCATTTGAAGAATTTGTTTTAATTCTTTCTAATGGATTTATAGGATGAGTTGCCGTATATATTTGAACAGTTGGCCCAATAAGAACATTTTCTCCGATTGTTATAAAGTTATCATCTATAAAAACACAATTATAATTAATAAATGTATTCTTCCCAATAGATATATTTTTTCCATAATCACAGAAAAAATATTTTTCTATCCAAACCCCATCCCCTACAAATTTAAATAAATTTTTTAAAACATTAAATTTAAATTCCGCCTCTGTAGATGGAGCATTATTAAACTCTTCTAAAAGATTTTTAGCATTATGATACATACCAATAAGTTCAGAATCCCTTGAATCATAAATCTCTCCTGCCAACATTTTTTCTCTTTCAGTTAACATAACTCATATATTCCCTTCTTATTTAATAACTTATTTTTTAAAACTTACAATATTTCCAGCTTGTTTTCCTATATTATACAATTTTTTTGTTTTACTATCAAAAATTCATTCCAAACTCTAACTTTTCCTTTAACTAAAAAAATCAAGGCTTAGCCTTGATTTTTTTTATATTATTATACTTTTTTAAGCGCCATTTTAACACCAAAATAAATCAGTAAAACTCCGACAATTATATTTAATATTTGGATTACATATGCTGGTAAAAATACTTTTGTAAAAGTACCTAATACTGCAACTAACGTTAAAAAACTTAATGTAGCCATTAAAGCACCAATTCCAAAAATATAAATATCTTTTCTTTTCATATTTTCTTCAATAATTTTAGTAGAAAATACCCCTGCCCAAAATACTATTGTAAGCGGATTAGATGCAGTAAGTATTATAGATTTTAAAAATACGCTATTCGAATTTCCTGCCCCTTGAAGACTTAAGCTTGGTATAAAGTTAATACCAAATTGACCTAAAACTGTACTTAATCCAAAAATAATTAGTATAATTGCTCCAAAAATTTTCAGTCCTACTTTTACTTTCCTTTTTTCTATTATAGATGCTATTCCTAAAATAGCCGCAAAAATATAAAGACCATCAACTATAGTAACACCTAACACTCCAGTTTCTGCTACGTAAAAACCTTTTAATGAAGCCATCTGCAATATAAAAATACAAACAGGGCCTATTGCTAACTGCAATAACATTCCAAATTTTAAACCTTTTAAAAACATCCTATAACTCCTTTTAGGCATAGGTACTAATTTATTCAAACTTAATACTTAAAAACAAATGAATAAATCCTCCTTTATTAATCAAACAAATATGCCTTAAACATTAATATCTTCTTTTAGTGATGATAGAGTGATTATTGTATTTGATTGAACTACACCTTTTATTTTTTTTAGTTTATTAGATATAAAATTCTCTAAAACGTTGGTATCTTCTACAAGTATTTTTAGCAAATAATCATATTTACCGACAACATGATGACATTCTAATACAGAATTATATTTAACTATAGCTTTTCTAAATCCTTCTATATTTTCAGTTTTATCAATATTAACAAAAATAAATGCTAAAAGTTTATAATTAATTTTATCTCTATTAATCCTCACTGTGTACTGCTCAATTATACCAGCAGATTCTATTTTTCTTATTCTTTCTGATACAGCTGGCACAGAAAGCTTCACTCTTTTACTTATCTCTGAAGTAGTTGATCTACTATTTTGTTTTAAGACATTAATAATTTCGAAATCAATGGCATCTATGATTAATCACCCCTAACTTTTCTAAAGTAATTTTATTTTATAATATTAAATTAATATAAGTAAATATTTTTCAGAAAATCAATAAATTTTTAAGCAAAATATAACTTTTAGTTTAAATTTTTAATTTGTAATATTACATATACGTCTAATACTTTAAATTATTAAAGTGTTTTTTAGCAAATATTCAAAAAAAAGCACATGGAATAAACATATTAAACCATGTGCTTTTTATTATTAGGTACATTCAATTATCCTATATATTATTTAATTATTTCTTTTTTTATGCCTCTTTTTAATGTGCTTTCGTAGTCAATGAATTCGTAAATATCTTCATCAAATGCATCGCTAAATTTTTTAAGTTCTTTTAAATTTAAACTTTCTATTGTAGTACAATTTCCTTCGCAATAAAGTACTATCTCACCTATTATTCTATGAGCATCCCTAAAAGGAATTCCTTTAGTAACTAAATAGTCTGCACCTTCTGTAGCATTTAAAAAACCTTTTTTAACTGCATTTTTAGTAACTTCTTTATTTACTTTTAAACTTGAAAGCATACCACTCATTATTTTAAGACAACTTATAACATTGTTAGTACCGCTAAAAAATCCTTCTTTATCTTCTTGCATATCTTTATTATAAGCTAAAGGTATACCTTTCATAGTAGTAAGCAATGCCATTAAGTTTCCATAAACACCACCAGTTTTGCCTCTAATTAATTCTGCTGCATCTGGATTTTTCTTTTGAGGCATTATAGAACTTCCTGTAGAAAATTCATCACTAATCTCTATAAAATCAAACTCTTTACTGCTCCAAATTATAATCTCTTCACTCAATCTACTTAAATGCATCATTATTATTGAACATGCACTTAAAATTTCAATAGCAAAATCCCTATCACTAACTCCATCTAAAAAATTATCTACTGGCTTTTTAAAACCTAATTCCTTTGCAGTAAAATCTCTATCTGTATTATAAGTAGTACCTGCTAATGCACAACAACCTAATGGGCTTTCATCCATTACTTCTATTGTATTTAGCATCCTTTTTTCATCTCTTACAAGCATATTATAATATGCCATAATATGATACTTAAAAGTAACTACTTGAGCTCTTTGAAGATGAGTATATCCTGGCATAAGTACATTATTTTCATCACCAAGTTCTACTATGGCTTCTTTAAGATTCACAATTTCTTCTATAATTTCTTTAGCTCTATCTTTTGCATAAAGCCTAAAGTCTAATGCAACTTGATCATTTCTACTTCTTGCAGTATGAAGCTTTTTGCCTACTTCTCCAATTCTTGAAATTAAGTTCATTTCCACAAAACTATGAATATCTTCATATTCTCCTTCAATTAAAAGCTTTCCTTCATCAATATCTTTTAAAATAGAAATTAGACCTTTAATTATTTCATCTTTTTCTTCATCAGTTAAAATGTTACATTTAGCTAACATCTTTACATGTGCTATACTACCTTGTATATCGTATTTATATAGCTTTTTGTCAAATCTTAATGAACTATTAAAATCCTCCATAAGCTTGCTTTCTTTCTCTTTAAATCTTCCTCCCCACAGCTTCATACAAGATCTCCTCCAATTCAAAATTTTTATTTCTTTAATGATTTTATTCTTGATGGAAGACTAAATAATCTTATAAATCCGCCGGCATCCTTATGACTATATAAATCACTTTCACCAAAAGAAGATATGCCTTTATCATAAAGTGCATTTTCTGTAAACACTCCTGCATTTGTTACATTACCTTTATATAATTTTAATTTAACTGTACCTGTAACATTTTCTTGTGTTTTCTCTACAAAAGCATCTAAAGATTCCCTTAAAGTAGTAAACCATAATCCATCATAAACAAGCTCTCCATATTTTAAAGCTAACCCTTGTTTATAGTGATATGTTATTTTATCTAAAGTCAATCTTTCAAGTTCTCTGTGCGCCTCATAAAGAATTGTTCCACCAGGGGTTTCATATACACCTCTAGATTTCATTCCAACAAGTCTATTTTCAACTATATCAATTATACCTATACCATTTTCCGAACCAAACTTATTTAAAATAGTTATTAAATCCACTCCATTTAACTCTACTCCGTCTACTTTTTTAGGCTCACCCTTTTCAAAGTAAATTTCTACATAAGTAGGTTCATCTTTTGCATTTTCTGGTGCTGTTATTGAAGAGTATAACTCCAACTTATGCTGATTTTGTGGATCTTCTAAATCGCCACCTTCATGACTAATATGCCATAAATTTTTATCAACAGAATATATTTTCTCTTTTGTTACAGGCACGTCTACACCTTTGCTTAAAGCATAATCTATAGCATCTTCTCTTGAAGAAATATCCCACATTCTCCAAGGTGCTATAATTTCTATAAGTGGATCACAGGATGCAATTGCTACTTCAAATCTAACTTGGTCATTTCCTTTTCCCGTACATCCATGACATATGTATTTTGCACCCTCCATTTTTGCTATTTCTACTAATCTCTTACCCATAAGTGGTCTTGCAAGAGAAGTTCCAAGAAGATATTTATCCTCATAAACTGCTCCAGCTTTTAATGCTTTATATACATATTCCTTCACAAATTCTTCTCTTACATCTTCTATATAAACCTTCTTGGCACCAGTTCTTATTGCTTTTTTCTCCACTTCTTTCATATCATCATCTTGTCCAACATCTACACATACTGCTATAACTTCTAAATCATAATTTTCTTGTAACCAAGGAATTATGATTGATGTATCTAACCCTCCTGAGTATGCTAATATCACTTTTTCTTTATTCATAAATTAATCCCCCTTATTTTTAGTCAAAATTTTATATCTTTATTTTTTATTTTTAGCAATTATAGGGTTGCAAGTTAAATTTTAAAGTTATTCATTTATCAAATGAGAAAACTCAAATTAATATTTTATCAATAACTAACAGTTTATTTTAGTTAAAAGTTGTGGTGATTATTAATCACTATGTTCCTAACAATACTAAACGTACCTTTTTAGGACCGGCTTTGATTGTTTTAGGTTTTATTGATATACTTTCGATTTTATTTAAAAAATAACTTACGAAAAATAGATTTCGGTACGCCTGTCCTTCTTGTTACGGCTGTAAACTTTGGATATAACTTCAGTTAACTTTATATCCCAAATTCAAGGTTTAATTCTTCTAATCGAAAGAAACTGATTTTCAGTTTCATCCATTACTTTTAACTCTCAATTTTTAACTTTTAACTGACTATAGTTGTACTTGCTTTTCTCAATTGATAATATAATTTTAATAAATTAATTTAAATTAGAGCTTGTTTCCCTATATAGGGTTCCAAGTTGACTTTTAAAATTATCCATTCCAAAACTTGGATACCCCAAATAGTGAGACATGCTCTGAATCACTTGGAACTAAACACTATATTTTGTATAAAAATATTTTAAAGTTATTGAATAAATTTAAATTTGAGCTTGTTTCCCTATATTACTTTCTTTAAAAATTCTTTTGTTCTTTCCTCTTTTGGAGAAGTAAAAATCTCACTTGGTTTACCTTCCTCTATAATTTTCCCACCATCCATAAATATCACTCTATGTCCTACATCTTTAGCAAAACTCATCTCGTGAGTTACTACTACCATAGTCATACCTTCACTTGCTAAATCTTTCATAACATTTAAAACTTCACCAACTAATTCTGGATCTAATGCAGAAGTTGGTTCATCAAAAAGCATTATATCTGGTTCCATAGCAAGTGCTCTGGCTATTGCTACCCTTTGTTTTTGACCACCTGAAAGTTTTGATGGATAATAATCCATTTTATTTTCTAATCCAACCTTTTTTAATAAATTTTCTGCTTTTACTCTTACCTCATTTTTTTCTTGTTTTTTTACTATAATAGGCGCTTCCATAACGTTTTCTAATGCCGTCTTATGTGGAAACAAATTAAAATTTTGAAATACCATCCCCATTTTAGTAGTTACTTTTCTTAACAAATGTTTATTTTTCTCATTCAATTCTTCATTTTCTATTATTATCTTACCTTCATCTATACTTTCTAGATGGTTTAAGCATCTTAAAAAAGTACTTTTTCCTGACCCTGAAGCTCCAATTATAACGAGAACTTCTCCTTTTTTAACTTTTATATTTAAATTTTCAAATACTGTTAAATCCCCAAATCTTTTAGTAATGTTTATACCTTCTATCATATACATAGTCATTCCCCCCAATTAATATCTAGCTAGTTTTTTCTCCCATTTGGAGAACATACCTGTAAATATCGTAGTTAAAACTAAATAAATACATGCTGCAATAAAAAATGGTTCTATTGGTCTAAAATTAGATGAATATATCTGCTGTGCAGTTCTCATCAATTCTTCCATAGCTATGATAGAAACTAATGAAGTATCTTTTAAAATCGTTATAAATTCATTACCTACTGGCGGTATTATAACTTTAAAAGTTTGGGGAAGTACTACTCTTTTCATAGTTTGGCCATAAGTAAATCCTAAAGCCTTACAAGCCTCAAACTGTCCCTTATCAACAGCTAAAATGCCACCTCTAATTATTTCTGACATATAAGCCCCTGAATTTAAACTTAAACCAATTATAGCCGCTGACATCGGTTCTAATTTTATTCCTAAAAAAGGTAACCCATAGTATAAAAAGAATAGCTGCAATAGCATAGGTGTTCCCCTAATTATCCATGTATAAAATGAAGCTAAGGAATATATTAATTTATTCTTTGACATTTTCAATAATGACACTGCTATCCCAATTAAAGTTCCTAAAACTACAGAAATTATTGTTAAGAATATAGTCATACCTGTTGATTGTAGTAGTATAGGAAATATCTGCTTTAGTATATCAATATCCATAGCTTCTTCACCCCCTCTTTATCTTAAGTATTTTTTTAAAGCTAATTATTTATAAAAATCATAGCCAAACCATTTCTCTGACAGTTTGGATAAAGTACCATCTGCCTTTAATTCATCAAGTGCCTTTTGGACTTGATCTTTTAAATCTGTATCTTCTTTTCTAAACCCAGCACCTACATTTTCCTCTGAAAGCTTAACATCAAGAAGAATTAAATCCCCATCTCTTTGGGTTAGATAATATCCTCCAACTTGTCCATCTGCTATAACTGCATCAAGTCTTCCAATAGATAAATCATTAAAAGCTTCTGTTATCCCATCATATTTCTTAATTTCTTTTAACCCATCAATTTTTTGTGCAGCCATATCACCAGTAGTTCCTAGTTGCACTCCTACAACCTTATCCTTTAAGTCTTCTACATCATTTATAGATGAATTATCCTTTTTTACAATTAACTTTTGTCCCCCTACTATGTACGGCTGTGAAAAATCAATTTCTTTTTTTCTTTCATCAGTTATAGTCATTGTTGAAAGTATCATGTCATACTTTTTAGCTTTAAATGATAAAATAATTCCCTTCCAGTCATTATTTATAAACTCTGCTTCAACCCCAAGTTTTTTAGCTATCTCATTTCCTAAGTCAACATCAAACCCTACTAAGTTATGATTTTCATCCCTAAATTCCATAGGCGGATATGTATCATTAAGCCCAATTAATAACTTACCTTCTTCTTTAACCTTTTCTAAAGAATTAATATTTTCATCTTTAACTTTTTCATTACCACATCCAACAAAAGCAAAAAAACTTATTAATATAATTCCAATCAACATAAGAATTTTCTTCATAGTATCATCTCCTTTCCCTTAAATTTTTGTTATTATAGATAATACATCCTTTCTCATAATTATGCAAGTATATTTTTATATTTTTTTAAAATATTTTTCCTTTTGTCTTTAAAAGCCTTTAAATAAAGGATTCTTTTAAAAGCAAAAACCATACATTAAACTCATTTTTTCTATTTTTATTCTACATCTGCATATTTATTCATGTATATACATCGCTTCATTTTTATTTTTATTTTATTTTTTAAAACAAAAGGCTATCTTAAAATAGATTTTTAACTCTATTTCAAGATAGCCTTTTGTTTATTTAATAAGTATTATTTAGAACAATACACCTTATTATTTATATATTATTATATTAAGATTTAGTTAATGTAATAATTATTTTTCTTATTATAGTTTTTATAATCAAGAAATTATATATCTAAGTTTTATCCCTTATTATTCAAGAACCAACCTCTTGTATTATTAGCAATTTTAACAAGTGTTAGCATTATAGGCACTTCTGTTAGAACACCTACCACTGTAGCAAGAGTCGCTCCAGATTTAAGCCCAAATAGTGATATTGCCACTGCAACTGCTAGTTCAAAGAAATTACTTGCACCAATCATACCTGCAGGAGCAGCAACACTATGAGGAAGTTTCCATAACTTTGCCCAACCATAAGCAATAGTAAAAATTAAAAATGTTTGAATTGTTAACGGTACTGCAATTAACAATATGTGAAATGGATTATTTAATATAATTTCTCCTTGGAATGAAAAAATTATAATTAAAGTTAAAAGTAATCCGATAATAGTTATATTATCAAATTTCTTTAAAAATATATTATTAAAATATTCTATTCCCTTATTTCTTACAACATATTTTCTTGTCAAATATCCTGCTGTAAGTGGTATGACAACAAATAGTATTGTTGATAAGATTAATGTTCCATAAGGTACTGTAACATCACTTACCCCTAATAAAAATGCTACAATAGGTGCAAATGCTATTAATATAATTAAATCATTTACAGCTACTTGAACTAATGTATATGCCGGATCCCCTTTAGTAAGATAACTCCACACAAACACCATAGCTGTACATGGTGCTGCTCCTAACAATACTGCACCTGCTAAATACTCTGTAGCAAGATTTTCTGGAATAAATCCCTTAAATACAACTTTCAAGAAAAAAGCTGCTATAAAATACATGGTAAATGGTTTTATAAGCCAGTTAGTAACACATGTAACCACTAATCCCTTAGGTTTTTTAGTTACATCAACTATACTATTAAAATCAATTTTCAACATCATTGGATATATCATAAGCCAAATTAAAATAGCTACTGGTATAGATACATTATAATATTCAAATTTATTTAATGTCTCAGGTATAACAGGAATAAATTGACCTATAAGTATTCCTACTACAATACAAAGTGCCACCCATATAGTAAGATATCTTTCAAAAAATCCTATACCTTTATTCTTTTCTTGTGACATCTTTTTTCCTCCTATACTTCATTATTTTTAATTTTTTCAACTAAGCCTTTAACTTTCTTTTCTATATCTTTTGCAGTTTTAATAAACTCCTCATCACTTTTTCCTGTAGGATCTTCTAATCCCCAATCCTCCACATGATTTCCAGGTAAATATGGACATTGTACATTACATCCCATTTTTATAACTATGTCTACCTGTGGCAAGTCAGCTAAAAGCTTAGACTTTTGAGATATATTCATATCTATATCATATAAATCTTTTATTATCCTTACAGCATCTTCATTAATATTTTGTACTAATTCTGTTCCTGCTGAATAACTTTCAAAAAACTCATAACCATATAACTTACCTAAAGCTTCAGCCATTTGTGACCTGCAAGAATTATGAACACATATAAAAGCTACTTTCTTTTTCATTAATTTTTCCTCCTATAATTTTAGTCATACTTACATTTGCATTTAGATTTTTCTTTACAAATACATTCATCAGTATCTGTTATAAGATTCATAAGAAATAAAATAAGCTTATTACAGTTAGAATTATTAAGAGCATAATAACTCCATAATCCATCTTTTCTAGATTGTACAATTCCACAATCCATCAACACCTTCATATGGTGTGAAAGTGTTGGCTGTGTAAAATCAAAATGTTCCAATATATCACAAGCACACATTTCTCCACAGGATAATATATCAATTATTTTTAATCTATTAGCCTCTGATAATGCCTTTATTATTTTTGCATTTTCATCATAACATTTCAAATGTTTTTCACCCCTTTATATTTATAGTTATCTATATAAACATAATAAACTTTCATTTTTTCTTTGTCAATACAGTATTGCTAACTTTAAATTTATTATATATATTTATTCATATCTATATATCTATATTTTTATAAAATGTAAAAACTAACATTTTTCGCTTTTCCATAGACTCCAAAAACCAATTTCTATAAATCCAATATTTTTATAAATTTTACCTGCTATTGGATTATCATAAAACAAACATACTGTTTTCCCTTCTAAAAGTAAATCTATACACAATTTAGAAACTAAAGCCGTTGCATATCCACACCCTCTATAATCTATATGTGTACAAACGCCAACAATCATTGCAGAATAACTGTTTTCAGCTGTAGTTTCAGCGCTACACACAACTTTATTTTTGTTATTTAATAAGTAATATCCTCTTCCTGTCTTATCAATAAATTTTTTTTGAAATCTTTTAACATCTTCTATGATTTTTCCATCATTTATAATTTCATGAAGTTCCAAGATTTTCACTGCATCTTTCACTTCAATTTTTATTGCTTTTTTTAATAATTCACCTTTATACAAATCATCATTTTTATCTAATTTTGCAAAATACATATTTCGCTTTTCCTTTGCATTTATATATTTACCAAACTTCTCTACAGCTTTTCTTTCTCCACCTAACAATTTAAAATTATATTTTTTTATAATTTTAGAAAACCCTAAGACATCAAATTCTTCTTTAGAATAAATAGTAAAATCTTCATAAAATCTCATCAATACAGCTATTAATTTATAATTCTCATCAAATTCTCCCCAATACTCTAGAAAATCTTTATTAAACCCATAATTCTCTAGATCACTTATCATAAATAAATTCAACTCTTTTTTCACTTTAAGAAAATTTAATAACTCTATATTATGTGAATCATCTAACTTTAAAATCATATTTTCCCCTCCATTTTTTCAATATATGGCTTATTTCAATTTTTTTCTTTATATACCTTCTATAAATTTATTTGAGTAAGCTCTCATTTAAATTTATTACTTTTCAACACTATAATTTTGGAATTTTAGGCTTAAATTTACGCCTATACTCATTCTCCTATAGTGCATCAGTATAATATAATATTTTTTTCAAATAATACTTTTAGATAATTAAACTACATGTAAATACTTTTTTTAAAAGAGTATAATTATTATAATCGTTATATATTAAATTTAAGATAGGAGGATATTCTATGAACAAATTAAATAATTTTATTAATATTTTAGCAGGAAGTTTTGATAACTCTGAACAATTTAAAGAATTGGAAAGTAGAGGAATTACAAATTTTCCATTTGCCAAACATGTAAATACTATATGCAATGATAAAATAACAAATCTCCCTAAAGATTTTCAGGGTATTTTTCTTGTAGAAGAAAGTTATTATACTTCCGATGGAAAACCCCATTCATCTCCTCATTTATTTCTATTTACAGAAGAAAATGAAGGAATTAAATTAACTTCTTATGAACTTCCAAAAGGATATGATAAAAATACTTTTACATATAAACAATTAGAATCAATAGATTATAATAGTTTAAAAATATCAGAAAAATTCACACCAGCAATATATACTTTGAAAGACAATGTATGGGAAGGTGGAAGTGTAAGCATGTTCTCTCCAGTTCTTAAATTTACACTATTTGAACGCTTTTCAGAAGGAACATTAGAAGTATCTGAATCAATGGAGGTTAACGGGAAAAGAACCTTCGGATATGACCAACCAATTATATATATAAAAATTCATAAGTAAAGATATAAATGACGACATATGTCTAACAAAAGGCATATGTCTTTTTTATTTTAGAAGGAAAAAACGTAAATGCTATTGAATCTAAAAATAAAGCATACATTTTTTTTATTTTATTGTGGATTGTAAAAATTTAAAATTATATATTAAGTAGGTGATACAAATGTTTTTTTATATTTTAATTATAATATTATGTACTCTTATTTTCTGTTTATTAAACGGCCTTATTTCTATATTTAATAATAGATTTGAGAATAAATTTGTTTATTTTGTATTTAGTGAAGAAGTTTTAACCACCTTGTTTGAAAAGGAAAAAATTTCTACTAAGTTATACAAGAAAATTAAATTTTGGGCTTTAATAAAATCATTAATAACAATATCTATTTCTTTTATATTCATATTGATATTTAAAGAAAATTCGTTGATTACTCTTAGATACATTTTAATTATCACATTGTTTTTAACTAAATTTACTATTAATAAACTTGTTTTAAATATATAGGGAAACAAGCTCCAATTTAAATTTATTCAATAACTTTAAAATATTTTCATACAAGATGCAGTGTTGAATTCTAAGTGATTCGGAGCATGTCTCACTATTTTAGGTATCCAAGTTTTGGAATGGATAGTTTAAAAAGTAAACTTGAACCCTATAATAAAGCAAAATTAAAATGAACCCTTCAAAATAGATACTTCTTTCAATTATGGTATATATTTTAGGGTTCATTTTATTTTAATTGTATTTTTCTACATATTTCAAACTTATTTTAAGTCGGATTAGTTATATTTTATATTTTATTTACATATAAGAAATAAAAAAACTTTATTAATCATAGTTCCTTTACAAACATTTATTGTAAAATATGTTATTATTAGTATAGCTATATTATTTATAGTATAGCTAATTCTACACTCATATGAGGGGGTATATAGATGATATTTAAAAAACCAAAATTAAATTTAAAATCTAATTTAGTTAGTGGTAAGGAGGTTTTTTAAAAACATCGCCTCAACACAAATCAATCTACTAATACATTTCTTTTTAATATCTATTTCTCTTATATTTAAGTTTTTATACCTTTTAATAAAATTATTAATCCATTGCGATACTTCCAATAAATGCTGAATATATTACTCAACATTTATCCAAGGTATCGTAATGGTATCAAATAATTTTAATAATGAAAGGGGCGTTATATAATGCTAAAAAGATTTAAAATTAGAGAATCAGTAAGCAAAAAAAAGAAATGTAGACGCCTTACAAAAGAAAAAATATTTATTTATATGATTTATAAAAAATCATACAGAAATACAAAAGAAAGATTAGAATATACTAGGTTAAAGTATATTCTTAGTGTTTTTCTGGTCAGTGTTGTATCGATGTTTTTCTGGTATAGATTTACTAACAACACACATATAATTAATAAAATCATAGAACTTGCAATAGTTACCATAACAGTTCTAGGACATAGTCAAGAAAACATCAAATCAACAAAAAACACAACAGCCCTAAAGAAATTAATCAAACATATAATAAATATGATTAATCAATATCTTTAGGACTTAATCTTTATTGGTAGAAGTAGTCTGACCACTACTTCTACTTAAATTATTAGCTATTTTATTTATTCTATTCACTTAATACATATTAATTTCACCATTACTATCATAACAATTTTTATAAAAAATGTAAATAACATACTAAATTTCTTTAATTTTTTTATTTTACACCATATAATCAACATTTATTATAATAAATTCTATTTTAAATATATTATAATGTATTTTAAAATATGCCTATTTAAAATATTTATTATTTTATTTTTTTAAAAAACCTGTGCTTTCACACAGGTATATATTCTTGTACTTTGAGAGTAAAGTGTTTAATTTTATTTATCTTTTTACATATATACTATTGAAAATACTTTGGTGTTGTTTTATTTATCACTTCTTCTATAATATGAAGAGAGTCTTCAGTTATATCTCTTCTTTTAAGCCTAAAATATAATGCTGATAAAAATCCCTTGTGATTACACATTAAATTATGATCATCAGGATAAACATTTGTCTTCTCCATATTTTCAAAACTTTTTATCCAATTTATAATTTTTTCCTTAGATATATCTTCTCTTTCCATTATATTAATAACCGTTGTTACTAATCTTTCTTCTTCGTTATTTGTATAAACATAGTAATTTATACAAATCTTTTTTCTTATACCTTCTAATATCTCTATTAAATTTTTCTCATTTATTTCTTTGCATTTTACAATTTCAGCAAGTGCATCTGCAGTATGTGCTGCTGTGTGCGCCCATCCTTTATCTATTACGTATCCCCTTACATCTTTTTCTTCATTTAAATATTTGATTACCTTTTTATATATTCTTATTATTTCTTCATTATTAAAAATTTTACATTCATTATTGTGACTATATACAATGCAATCCACAATCAATACACTAAATGACCTTTTAAAAACAGAATCATCCCCAACTTTACCAATATTATAAAATAAATGTTTTTCACTTAATACTAATTCTAATATATCCTTTACTTCTTTATCTGTTAACTTTTTTTCTACAATCATATTACAAAGAAGCTCTAATATAAGATTATCTCTTAATTCCGCATCTATTGACCCTATATTTTCTAAACATTTAAGCGCTAAATCATAGTTGTTTACTTTTTCAGGAATAATCCAATCATTATCTCTCATATTTTTTAACTGTTCTTTTAATTCAATAACACCTTCCATAACGCTCCCCCTACCATATATGTTATTTTTTACTATTTTTTAATTATAGCATATATCCACTTTATTTTATCCAAATAAGTATTAATTACCTACTATTCTTCCTAAAATAAGTTATTTAATTGTTCTTGAGATAAATCACTAGTAACTGCTAAACTATATAAGAAGGAAGGTTTTTATATGGCATATTTTGAATACAAAGGGAAAAAAATTTACTACGAAGAAAAAGGTGAAGGTATACCATTAGTTTTATTACATGGTAATACAGCTTCTTCAAAAATGTTTTCTTACATTATAGATTTATACACTGACAAATATAGGGTTATTTCAATTGATTTTCTGGGGCATGGAAATTCTGAAAGATTGAAAGAGTTTCCATTAGAGCTTTGGTTTGATGAAGCCATGCAAACAATCTCACTATTAGAATTTTTGTCATGTGATAAAGCTAATCTATTAGGAACAAGTGGAGGTGCATGGGTTGCAATAAATGTTGCTTTAGAAAGACCGGATTTAGTCAAAAAAGTAATTGCAGACAGTTTTGATGGGAAATCACTTACTTCAAATTTTGCAGATAGATTATTAGAACAACGTACACTATCCAAGAAAAATGAAATGGCAAGAGAATTCTATTGCTTATGCCAAGGCCAAGATTGGGAAGGTGTTGTTGATAATGACACAAACTCTTTATTAAAATTTGCACATGAGAATATTAGTCCATTTCATAAATCACTATCTGAATTACAGGTGCCATTATTGCTTACAGGTAGTAACAATGACGATATGATTAGGAATAATTTTGAGATTGAATATAATGATATCTTACAAGAAATTTCTCAAGCAGAAAAATATATATTTCAGGAAGGATTTCATCCATCTGTTATATCTAATGGAGAAGAATTTGCAAAAATAGCTAAAGCATTTTTGGATAAAATATAAAGTATCTTGTTTTGCCATTCGGCAAATTTTATAATTCAAAGTGACAGTCATTAAATATTTGAAAAGGTCAAATTTTAATAACTGTCACATATATTTATAATCCTATGTCGTCTCTACATTGGCTTATATACCAATCTGATGTTTCATTAAGATCTATTTCTTCTATAAAATAATAAAATTTATCATTAACACATTCTTTTAATATTTCTCCAAGTGGTGAAATAATCATTGTAGGACAATGTTGATTTACATGGGCATTATTAGCACTTATTAAAAATCTTTGATTTTCTGCAGCTCTGCTAACAAGGTGACTTCTCCACACTGAAATGCCTTTTCCTTGTACAGCATTCGTTAAGTATATAAATATGTCTGCTTTATGTTTTGCAAGCAATCTCCACTGTTCAGGAAAGCGAATTTCTCTGCAAAGTTGTATTCCTAAATTTATAGTTTTTTCTCCAATTTTAATTGGATAAACTTCCAACTTATCTCCTTCTTTAAAATACCCTCTTTCATGAAATGCCAAATTTAACTTTTTATATATAAAATCTGGATTATTATAAGAGTAACCTATTGCAGCATTGCACCATGTTTCATTTTCAAAAACACAGGAACCAAATACTAAATGTACCCTTTTTTTAATAACTTCATCTTTTAATAGCTTCATTGCATTTTTAAGTTCTTTTACATTTATATTTTTAAGAAAGCTAACATCATCACTATATCCTGATAACGCTCCTTCTGGTAATACAACTAAATCATCCTCTTTTGATTTTTCTAATACTGACATTATGTATCCTAAGTTTTCATTTATATTAAAAGTTATAGGAAATTGTGCAACAAGTACTGAAATCTTCATAACTATCCCCCCAAATATTAAATATAATATATATCTATTTCTATAACATATTATTTAACTCCTTTTAATTCATATATTAAACTGATAATATTTCTCAATATAATTTTTCATTAATAATACAATATGATACTATTATTGTATTATTTGTTAAATTGTATTTATATATAATTACTTGGAGGTTTCTATGAAAAATATTTTAGATATACTTTTTACTATTATTTTAGCTATATTTACTCTACTTATTATGCTCTTTGCAATGAGACTTACAATTATCAATCCTGTATTTATAAACTTAAATGATTTAATAATTTATTTAATACTAATCATAATATACTTTTCATTACAATTATTGTATATAAATAAAACTAAATTCAATAAATTTAATTTAGTTTATATAATTTTATTGTTATGCTTTTGAGCAATGTATATAAAAGACTCTATCAAAACCGACCCAAGTGTCATTAGACATTATGATGCAATCTGTTGGATTGCTATATTGTTAGGGTTATTAAGTTGTACTTTATTAAACTATAAAAAAATTCAAAACACTAAAAACTCATAATTTAAAAACAATTTTGATCATATATATTTTAAAATATATACTTATTTAATTTAAAGTGACAGCTATTAAAAATTAATTTTTTAATGACTGTCACCTATATTTAACAAATCGGAATGTAAAACTTAATTGTTGCTCCATTAAGTTCATTATTATATGCTTTTATCTCTCCACCAAGCTTAATAACTATCTTTTTACAAATATATAATCCTAGCCCAAAATTCTCACTATTTTTTTCATGACAACCCATATAAAACATTTCAAACACTTTATTTATATTAACATTTTTGAATCCAGGGCCAGTATCATAACAAGTAAAGTATAATTTTTTCTCTTTTTCCTCTATCTTAATTCCAATCCTACCTTCTGATTTTACAAATTTTAAACTATTTGAAAATAAATTATCTAATATATGATTTAATAGCAATTTATCAAAACTATATATATCTTTTGATAAGTGATATTCTTTTTTAATATTTATATTATTTAATTTTGCTATAGATTCAAATTCTTCTACCTTATCATCTATATACTTAATTAAATTTTCTTCACTTAAATTTACATTTATATTGTTATTTTGCATACTGTAAATGACACTTAATTCCTTAATCAATATATAAATTCTATTACAATTTCTTAAGATAGAATTTATGTATTTTTCTATATTCTGATATTCATTACTAACTTCTTTTATCATATCAGTCTGACCTAGTATTATTGTCAAAGGCGTTTTTATATCATGTGTAATTGTCCTTATAATAAATCTTTTTTCTTCCTCAACCTCTATATTTTTCTCAATATATTCCCTAAGTGTATTTTTCATGGTGTTTACAGATCTCATTAACATTCCCATTTCCGTATCGTGATTATTAATAATTTCAAATTCTAAATCTTTATCTTCTATTCTTTTTATGACTATTTTTAAATCCTTTATATCACTATTTATAGATATGTATGCTAACCTAGTAAATACTATCAAATAAAATATTAATATACAAAATGGAGAAATTAATATTGCTATATTAATAGGTAAAAAAAATTTATTATCAGAATTATTTTTAAATATATTAAAAGGATATTTAATAACATAAGCACCTTTTAAATTTAAATTACTATCTATTATACCTATGAATTTATACGCATCACTATGATCATATATATTACGGTTTAAATTATTTATTATATTTTTTCTTTTATCTTCATCTAATAAATATTCTCCCGAAACATGTTTTCCATTTATTCCAACGTATTCACCTTTAAAATTGCTATCTATTTCTTCAAAATTTATTTCTTTTTCATCTAAAATATCCACTTTTTTATCTTGAATATACTGCTCTACTTGAGGAAGTAAATTAGAATAATGACTTGTTTTTTTTGCGAAAGAATTATTTAGTAAGATAACTAATATTCCTTCTGCAATTATTGTAGTTATAATTGTAAAAAAAATAATATATATAACCATCCTGCTAAGCAATTTTTTAAGCTTTAAATTTTTAAACATTTTCCACATCCCACTTATACCCAACACTCCATACAGTTTTTATATAACTTGTTTTACTGTCTACTTCCTTTAATTTACCTCTAATATTTTTTATATGTTCTACCACTGTACTTAAATTACTTTCCGAATCATATTCCCACACTTTTTCAAATATTTGCTCTTTTGAAAAAACACATCCCTTATTAATCATTAATAATTCTATAATATCAAACTCTTTTCTAGATAACATTAAGACCTCACCTAAACACCTTACTTCTTTCGCCCTCATATCAAGAATAATGTTACCACTTTCTAAAATATTTTTTTCTTTATTTACTATTCTTCGCTCTCTTCTTAAATGAGATAATATTCTCGCATATAACTCTCCTATTCTAAAAGGCTTTTCAATATAATCATCTCCGCCAACTCCTAGACCTTTAATTATATCTTCTTCAAAATTACGAGCACTAATGAATATAATTGGGCAATCCACCGTATCTCTTATATTTTCACATATTGTAAATCCATTTATATTAGGCATCATAACATCTAACAAAATAATATCTACATTACCTATATATTTAATAGCCTCATCATAACAATGGGCTTTTTTTACCTCTAAACCTTTTATAGATAAATATTCACTAATCATATCTAACATCTCAAAATCATCATCTACTATTAAAACTCTATTCATTTCAACCCTCTTAATTATTATAATAAAAATATATTTTAAATTTTTAGGCCATCTATAAACATAGTAAATTACTTAATATACATTAAGTACACTTTAACATAAACTCATAAAATTATTTCTATATTTCAATTACTTTAATGACCAATTATCATAAAAATACTACTAATAATAAACATAATTCTATAATAAAAAATAAAATACCTTCTTAGTTAATAGTTTATAAATATATAACTTGTACATATTAATATTTATAATCTTTTTTCTTATAAATTAAATTTGATAATATTAATATTGCTATAGATGTTAGTATTAATAGCAAGGAACATATAGCTACATTATTTTTTGATATGATTTCAATGATAAAATCACTAGCTTTAAGTGTTATTTTAGCTATAGGCCTGTATAAATAACTACCTATAAATAAACATCCAATATTACTAACAATAGCAAATATACTACTATCAATAACAACATTTATGATTGTTGCTAAACTAATAAGGGTTATACATATTAAAAAAAACACACAAAAAAACTTTATATTATAAAAAATACTTTGCCCTAACGTTAACTTTTCATCTATTAAAATAAAAGAGCTATATCCAACTTTATTATAAAAAACTAAAGAAGCTATTATGGTGCATATAAATATATATATAATATTTATTCCTATTAAAATGACATTAAAAATATATTTAGATATTATTACACTACTTTTATTTATTCCCCTAGACTGTATTATTCTTAATTGACCGTCACTTTTTTCTTTAGAAATGTTATTTGAAATTAAAACTGGTATTAAAATAATAGTTATCATAACCCCTATCTCTGATAATACTGCAGTAGGTAAATTTAGTCTATCTGTTATCATCCTTATTGAATCACTACTACTATGATTATATATAACTGAAATTATATCCTTTAGTAAAAATGCAATAACAAAAACTAATATTGCTTCTATACTTATTAAAATATAAGTTCCTTTCTTTTTACTTAATTTATAGAATTCACTTTTTATACAATTAAACATATCATTCCTCCTAGTAAGTATAATCATTATTTTTACAAAATAACATTAGTAAAAATAATGATAAACCTATATAAATTAAACAAATCCAAATTATAATATTAAATCCTGGTTGAGATAAAAAAAGTGCTATTCCTTTAAATTGTATAAATACTATAGATGTAAGTTGTATATAAAATACAACTTTACTTGCACTTATCATTGCTATTATTTCAGGATATATTAAACTTATTATCACTACTGCCAATCCTACTGCAAAAGCAATATTAGAATTTTTACAAAATACCCCTAACAATGTTAAAAACATCAACATTGCTAAACTTGATAAATATGCAATCACATAATATTTAATTGCATATTTATATGCATCTAATCCAACTAATTTTTCTTCTGTAAAAAATTTATATATACAATCTCCATATGGTAAAAATAACTTTCCAAATAATAAAGAAAAAATAAAAATTAATATATAAAATAATAAAAGAGCTAAAGAAATTACTATAATTTTACTCTGTATGAATTGAAATTTACTAATGCATCTAGTAAAAACAAATCTTGCTTCACCATTTTTTAATTCTTGAATTATAAAATTTGTTACATAATAAAGAATTAGTATATTTACAGCCAATATTAATTGTTCCTGAATTATTTGATATGGGAAATTCAAACTATTCACAAAGCCTGTATTATTTCTTTCTAATGATAAATTACTTTTTTTAAACATATGAACTGATAAAAATACTAAAATAGGTATACTAGCGAATAACAACCAATTATCTTTTCGTTTTAAAAATTTATATATTTCTGCATTAAATAATTTTATCAAGTTTTTCACCCCTTAATATATTTAAAAATGCATCTTCTAATTTCTCTCCTTTTTTTAACAATGATTGTTTTGTTCCCTCAAATAAAATCTCTCCATTATTAATAATTATGAAGTTATCACAAATTTGTTGTAATTCATCTAACAAATGACTAGAAATAAATATTGTCTTTTTATATTCCTTATTTATTTTAACTATTATATCTCGTAATTCTTTCATCCCTATTGGATCTAACCCATTTGTAGGCTCATCAAGTATTAATATTTCTGGATCTTTTAGTAATGCCTGCGCTATACCTAACCTTTGTTTCATTCCTAATGAATACTCTTTAATTTTATCTTTTTCACGCCCTTTTAAATTTACTAATTCAATTACTTCTTTTATTCGTTCTTCCCTTTTTCTTTTCTCTAAGTTATCTATCATACCTAATACTCTTAAATTCTCTTCTCCTGTTAAATAAGGATAAAAAATTGGATATTCAACCATCGCTCCCATATCTTTTAATCCTTCTAATGATTTTGAAATGTCCTTTCCATTCACATATGCCGTACCACTACTTGGTCTAATTAATCCTGTTAATATTTTTATAGTTGTTGTTTTCCCTGCACCATTTGGTCCAATAAACCCAGTTATTTCACCACTTGAAACTTCAAAATTAACATTACTTAATAATTTTTTTCTTTTAATTGTCTTGCTCACGTTTTCCATTACAATTGTTTTTTTCAATCTTTTCACCCCTCATTTTAACAATTTACTTTATTATAAAAAATAAATATAAAGTTTTTATAAGGTTTGAACGGGGAACTTTAATTTAAAATATTTTTTGAATTATTAACAATAGTTATTATTACTGATTTTATTATTTGAAAATTAACCTCTTATGTAATATAGTTGCTAACAAAATTTAGTATAAACTTAAAATGACAGTTATTAAAAACTAAATTCTTAATAACTGTCACCTTGATTTAATACTTTTTATAAATTACCTCTTGATAAATAATTCAGCTATTTTTTTAATGAACTGATTATCTATTTTCGAATAAACTTTTCCAGATTCCATTCCACTGCTGTAGGTTTACTTATTACAATTATACTTTGATAATAATCAGTGGTTACGCCCTTATTATCTTTAAACTTCTCTTCATTTGTAGGCTGACTATCTTCAAATGCAAATGCAGTAGCAGAAACTTTCTTTTTAAACGGACTAGATTCTCCATTAAGTTTTATTAATACATCCTTACCATTATATTTAGAATCATTTAATATATTTTTCAAATTATCATTAATACTATAAAATGATGTAGGATGACCTTCACCATAATCATACCTGTTTCCTTCCATATAAATAGTGTTAATGGAATATAATTTTCCCTTTAGCTTTTCATCATTTTGCATATAAGATGCTAAAAATTTAACTCCATTAAATTCTTTTTGATATCCATGAAGCCCACCATAATGCATATAACATTTATCTAAGTTAAAATGATTATCTAATTCTCTAAAATTTTCATAACTATACTTATCTCTAATTTCATAAGATTCTTTATTGTTGTGTGCATCGTCAAAACTCAAGCCATTTAATTCTTGCATGTTTTTTATATTATTAATTATAAATTCAATATTGTATAAATCTTCCCCTAAAGTTTCTTCATATTCTTTTTTATTTGTTTCTAATTCTTTCTCTAATTGATTTATAGCATCAAGTCTTCTTTGCTTACTATTCTCTACTATATGATAATCGCTATCTAAAATATCAACATCTTTTATTGTCTCTAAAAATTTATTTAGTTCATTAACTCGCTCTTCTGATAAATTTTTATTTTCTTTTACAATATTGAAGTAATATTCTATAGACAATGAATCCTCTATAACATCAATACCTATTATTTTTATCTTATTATTACTTGGACGAGTTTTATTTTTTTCAGCCAATGTTCTTAAATAATTTAAATCTGATTTTGTATTAAATTTACTTAGCCATATATTGGAATACTCTTCTAAATTATTTTCATCTCCATTTTGTATATATTTATTTAATATTTCACCACCTGCATACCCATCTTCTATTAAAACATATTTCAAATCCCAATTATCCATTAGATAGTTAGTTATTTTAGTTCTAATAAGATCATTTTCAGCTATGCCATGAGATTCAGTAGTTATTACCACACGCTTATCCTTTATATCATCTATAATATAGTCAAATTCTGAATTATGATTACAATCTTCCAATTTAAGTTCTTGTATATTGTTCAATATATATTCTTTTTCTGAAGACTTTCCTGAACATGCTGAAATCGTCATAACCCCACTTATTAATAGTATTATAAAAATTTTTAAATAAACCTTTCTTTTTAAAATCATAATATCCCCCTAATTATGTTCCCCGATCTGTTAACTTATATGAGCATAAATCTTCTTGGCAAAAATATAATTAAATATAATCACTATTACTTATTGTTGTTAATTAGTTACTTAACATATTTTTAAATATACCATAATTTAATACATTCACTTAAGTTATGATAATCATTATATCTTATTTATTATTCAAATTATATTTAAAATTTAAATATATATTAATTCATCCGCTATATCATCTCCAAAATCACCATGAGCAACAAGAATTATTATTTTTTCTCTCTTTTTAGATAATATTAAATTTTTTAATATCAACACACTCTCAGAGTCAAGAGCTGAAATTGGTTCATCTAAAATAATAATATCACTATTTTTAGAAAAACACTTAACAAGAGATATCTTTTGTTTTTCTCCCCCTGAAAGATTAATATTATCCTTATTAATTATATAATTTAAATTATTTTTGTTCAAATTCAAACCTTCTACATATTCATATATACTCTCTTCTGTTAATTTATTATTATCAAGTTTAATGTTATTAAATATTGTATCTGATATAAGACTAGGTTCCTGTTCACATATTCCAAAATTATATTTTCTAATGTCATACAAATTAAGTTCTTTTATATTAATGTCATTAAAAGTTATGCTTCCATTTTTAGGAGTTAAAACTCCTGCTATCATGTTAATAAGTGTACTTTTCCCTTTACCATTGTCACCTTTAATTTTATAAATTTTCCCTTTATTAAATTTAAATGAAAAATTTTTTATAACATTTTTTGAACCAAACTTATATTCAATATTTTTACATTTTATAGTATTAATTTGTGGTATATATTTTAATCCATTTACTTCTTTTTCTTTATTAAGTATTTCACAAATTCGATTGTAAGAAACAAGAGTCATTTGATAGTTAGATCCTAAATTAAAAAAATAATTTATATTACTAACAAGTACAGGATATAGGTTATTTATAATTAAAAATTCGCCTACAGTAATTCTATTCCATAAAATTTCATAGAATCCTATAAACAATAAAATTAATGTAGAAGAAGCAGAGATAGCATTGCCTATAGCTGTAAAATTAGAATTGCATATTGATGATTTTAAATTTTTTTTATAATATATATTAAATCCATTCTTCATTTGTTCTTTAAATAGGATGAAACATGAATTTAGCTTAAGTACCTTCAAATTTTTAAGTTGATTTACTAATATAGATGTATAATTATTACGAGCCTTTTTCGCTTCAGTATCATATTTATATATTCTTTTCTTATAATATGAATAAGATATAATATAGAATGGAATTATTGTATATAAAATTACACTAATTTTAATGCTTATATTTGAAATCATAACTGTTATAATTACTATTGTGATAAAATTTATTATAATAGTAATTATATTATTTAATATGAATATAATTACAGCATTACTATCAGTTTCTAATTGCTGATTAGTGTAGACCATATCCATATTATTAATTGTTTCACTTGGTAATCTTTTTATATGCTCAAAAACTTTATAAGTTATATCAAAATTCACTTTATTAGTTACAATAACCATAATAATATTTTTAACATAAGATAATGCTAAAGATATTATATTTAAAAATATTAAAATATATATAAAATTTAATATATTAAAATTTTCAACTTTGTATAAAAGCTTATCTAAATAAGTACTCAATATCAAAGGGTTAATAATGCTTATAATACTAAGAACGATGCTTATAATAATTAAAACTATAATGCTCACCAAATATTTTTTTAAATATTTAAAAATAAATTTACACATATTTTTCTAAACTTCTTCTAAAATTTTATTATTTTGACTATACATATTACTATAATATATATCAATTACTTTTTTAATATGATCTTCTGGATATTCACAAATATCTGCATTTTCATCTAGAAATCTTTTTTCTGGACAACCAGATCTGCATATGGGAAAAGTTTTACATTTCACACACTTATCAGGTATATCAAGCAAAAGCCAACTTGTATATTCATTATTTAATTTTATTCCCTCAAAGATATTACCTATTTGATGTTCAGGTAAATTTATTCTATGCCAACATTTATAAAAATTACCTTCTGGATCTATAACAAGATTATGAACACTAAGTGCTGAACACCCTTCAAAATTTATTGGATAGTTTAAATTATTATATATATTAGATTGAACAAGATTATTTTGTAAATCAACTAATTTATCATTGAATTCTTCACAATTATAAACTATGTTAGATGTTTTTTCATCGGAATATTCAGAATCTTGCACCGGGGCAAAATATAAATCTACAATTTCATTCCAATTTTGTTTTATAAAATAATCAGATAATAAAGTACATTCATTTGAATTTTCCTTTGAAACATTTACTCTTACTGATATTCTAATTATCTCTTTTACAGATTCAATATTTTTAGTTATTAACTTAAAACTATTTTCTCCTGATTTTAACATTCTTGTCTTATTATTAGTTTCTTCTATACCATCTAATGTTATTTGAACATTTTTAATTAAACATTTTTCACTTAATTCTTTAGCTGTAATTTTATCTAATAAAACTCCATTAGTTATTATTGTAGAAGTATAATTTATATTATTCTCCTTACAATACGATATTAATTTTTCCGATAAATTAATTATTATATCTTTTACTAATAAAGGTTCTCCACCATACCATGAAACATCTAAATTTTTAATTTCATTATGTTTTTTTAGATACTTACTAATGTAATCTATAAGCTTTTCTTGTACTTCGGATGACATATCTTTGTGTCCCTTTTTTTCATAACAATAAGGACATTTCATATTACATCTTAATGTAGGTGCAATTGTAATATGTAACGATCCACTAGTATTATATCTAGATAATCTATTTATCAACTCTATTTTTTTAAACTCATCAACAGTTTCATCTATAATAAAACCATTATCATACATTTCATTAATTTCATTAATACCAACTTTATCAAAGTTTTCTAATTTATCTATATTAGAATATAAATCATATGTATTTTTATCCATTAATGCTAATGCACCTGAACAGGAATTATACATAAGTATTTTATTATTTAATTTTCTATCGATTTCTATATTATAAAAAGATTTTTTATAATTCATTTAACTTTCCTCCAAACATTTCTTCTTTAATTATAAATTTAAGTTAAAGTAGATAAATAAATAAAATACCTTTCTACTTTAACTTCAAATTCAACTATTTTCTAGGCGTATATCTACCACAATCTCCACATCCACGGAATCCCCACTTACGTACACATTCAATGTCACCCTGAAGTTGTCCTAGAATACCATCAGAATTACAATTACAATTGCAATTACAATCACAAGTACACATTGATCCAAATGTACCTGCCCCCTGTGAAAATCCTTTTACAAGTATCTCCATAAACTTACCTCCCTACTTAATTATTTTACATTAATATTATATTTTTTTAAAATATTGTATTAATATATATTAATATTCTATATAATGTAATATTTTCCTTTTTAAAATGATTAATTTATTTAATTTATTTAATTTTAATAGTTTATTAATTTAAATCATAACTAAATCTCTAATTACCTACACTAATTATAAGAAGAAACTACTACATAAAAT
This sequence comes from Clostridium sp. CTA-19, assembly GCF_054767855.1. Taxonomy (NCBI): domain Bacteria; kingdom Bacillati; phylum Bacillota; class Clostridia; order Eubacteriales; family Clostridiaceae; genus Clostridium; species Clostridium sp. CTA-19. The sequence goes on from NZ_BAAABH010000005.1 coordinate 131,899, forward strand.
CAAAATCCTTTAAAAATTTTATAGACTAATTTTGCAATTATAAAAAACATGAAAATAAACCACAAAGATTTTGAAAGAAACTAAATAAATTTTAATAGTTTTTATAGAACTCAAATAGAAGAAGTTAATATAAGACAAAAGCATAATTCTGTTAATATGATTGAATTTGACTCTTATTAAATCTCAGTCATAACCACCCGTAAAACGGATGGCTTGCTCAAGCCCTATAATGGTGTATCACTTCCAACACCTAAATTGTGTTAGTTTTCATTTTTTTCAAGCCATTGTGAACTGATTACTTAATTATCCCTTTAAAAGGGTTCTCTAATTCTTTTGTTGTAATCTTATCCATCATTTAATCATATTTTTATTGTTCTCTTATATATTTTGCTATTGTTTTTCATTTAAACTTACAGTACCCACACAATATCCATATGCCCCAAAGTGCCTATTTCCAAATTTATATTTTAAACTTGAATATATATCAAATATCATTGCACTGTTCCCTTTAAGATATCCCATAAAACTTGATACACTTATCTTTGGTGGAATTGATACTAAGATATGTATATAATCTTGCATCATGTGTCCTTCTAATATTTCTACGCTTTTCCATTTACATAAATCTTTTATTATTTCCTTTATATCTTCTTTTAACTTATAATATATTATCTTTCTTTTATATTTTTGGGTGAATACTATATGATACTTGCACATCCACTTTGTATGTGCTAAACTTTGTGCCATGAAGCATCATGTTTTTGTTATCTTAGAGGCTTAAACAATCACTATTATAACAAAAACATGATGCTCTTTTCTTAAGAACTTAATCTCACCCACATAGCGAACGGTTTTTAGTTTGGGGCATTATCACGTCCTCAACATGTTAAAACAATAATTAGCTGTATTTACCTTTACCTACGGAAATTATTCTTCATCAAGTAAATTACCCAGTAGTATATGGTATGACTCATGAATCAAGAGAAAATGATACAGCTAAATATATGATTGGCGTAGAAGTTTCTACACTTGACAACTTGCCTACCGGTTGTATTGCTCGTAGATTCGATACCTGCGAATACGCAGTATTTGATACAACCCTAGACATGGAAACTAGCGGAGAGTTTTGGAAATATTTTTTCAAGACATGGCTAAGTGAGCAAGGTCTTGAACAACCTCAAACAGTTTATACCAAGAACAAATATGTTTACTCAAAACTTCCTAGTTTTGAGGTATACGATGCTAATTTTAAAGATGGTACATCCAAAATTCAAATTTATGCACCTATTGTAAGAAAATAAAAGATTTCCATAAGAACCTTCTAGCTTAGAAGGCTCTTTTATTTGCTTTTAAACTTAAAGTTTATAAGAAAGTTTTTACCCTATTTTTAATAAATTTTTTTAAAATTCAATTTTTTATACAATAAAAAAGGTGACTATAGTTGCCACCTGTATAATTAATATATTTATTTATAAGTAAAGGATATGTTAGAAATAAATGTGTCAGGTATCTTGAAAGATTCCTTTAATTTCTTATCCTCTAGATTATAACAATACAAGGCGTTTGGATAAACTGTTATATTGCCATAAATAGATTTTTCACTTGTCCCAGTGGGTACAGCAGCAAAATAAAGTTTTTTCCCATCAGAACTCAGCGCTGCAATATAAGGTTGAGAGATTTCATAAACTTCGTTTGGTTTCCCAAGCTGTTCTTGAGTTAGCAAAGTATCTATTTTATTACTCTTCAAATCTAGCTTATAAAATCCCTTTTCATTATCCTTAACACCTATTCCACCTAGTATGATAGAATCTTTCGACTTTGATAAGGAAATCGAATCTAATCTTGAGGCCTTTATCTCAGTTATTACCTTTCTATTACTTCCATCCATATTCATTTCTATAATATAGTAATTAATTTTTGCCAAATCATTATTTTCCTTGAATTTCTTCGTCACATATTCATCATAAGGAAACGCTAATGCGATAATTTTATTATCACCAATATCAAAATCTTGTACGCCTAGATTTGGAGAACCTAATTCAATAGTTTTTCCTTCCTTTTTATTAACATCTATTCGTGATATTTGTGGAATTGGAGAGTTTTTATCTCCACTCTTTGCAAATATAATATTTCCCTCTTCATCACCGAAATGCAAATTAAATTGTCCTAAAGAATCATTAGTAATTTGATAGGTTTCCTTAGTGGGAATATTAAGCCTAAATACATCCCAAGGTCCAGTTCCAATAGCGTCAGAATAAATTAAGATATCTCCCGCAGTATTAACCTTTCCTGATATCATTGGCTCTCTATTACCTACCAATTTTTCTTTTACTTGAGTCTCAGTATCTACCATCCATATATCACTTTTATTATCAGTATTAGTGTTGGTAACAGACAGAATTAGCCATTCACCCTTGCCTTGAGCAACTTTACCTATTACTGCTTTACTATTCATTTTATTAAAAATAAATAAAATAACAATAAAAAAAATAGTTAAAATTAATAGTATATATTTCATAATACTTTTCTTACGGCTTAACATATCCGAAAATATTTTTGATATCACAATACAACACCTCTAAGTTCTTTTGTTGTTTTATTTATATTAACTTGTATACGAAATTTTATATAATCTCCTTTTTCAAGGATTACTATATTTTTATTCTTATCAAAAGTAATATGGGTTCCTGGATTCATATAGTTTGTTATGCGATTATATTGTGTGCTGCTTTATGCAAAGACATTCATTGGATTCACAACAAGTACAAGTGAAAGAATAGGTATAGTTTTTTTAATTTCATTTTGCACTCAAAATGACAGTTATTAAATTTTAATAATATATTAATTTCTTAATAACTGTCACCTATACTATTAATCATTATTTATACTTAGTTAAAAATCAGAATCCTCAAATTCCTTAACACGTTAAAATTATCATATTTTAACCATAGTTCTAATCATATTTGTTTTCTTATAGTTTATTTCATGAGATGTAAGTTTTATAAGTGTATTAACAAAATACAAATTAATTTTTGTTCAAAAATCAATAACTTCATATAAATGATTTACTATTTGTCTTAATTGTATATATTCTAAATTTTAAATTAGTTGCATATATGCACTATTATTTACCATGTATTTCTACTACTATTCTTAAATAATAATTTATTTACAATCTCATATTAGCATGTGTACTACTTATATTTAATCATGGCTTCATAAGAAATATTACCACCATTGTTCTTAATTATTTCCTTCATTAAAGCCTGTACCTGATCAAATGAAAAATTTCTTAATCTCCTGTTTAAGGTAAGAATATAATTGGTATAGTAATAGTATTCATATTCTGGTACTTCTAAATTATCAAATAAATAAGCCTTTTCATAAAACGTTCTATCATTAGGCAATACATGCTGCATATATCCCAACGCTCTTAATACCTTAATCAAATTGTGTTTTTGATAAGCATACTTAAAATCAATAGAAATCATAGAATTATGTTCTAATATTTCATCACTATATCCTTCTGCCTTGTCTTGTACTATCATCAAGTTTAATTTATGGATAGGCTTTAAGTTTTTCTTTCTTATATGAGTATTCTCTTCTTCACAAATCTCAAAATCTTCTTTTAATCCAAGTAACTGAAGAATTTTCAATGTAGCATTAGGTCCAGATCCATGATAGCCACATAATGTGTATAACCAGAATTCATTATCGTTATTATCTTTTAATATAAATGTATATAGTTTTTTCTCATCATCTTCCATTACTACATATGGTGTATCTTCCTGATTTCTAAACACCTCAAATTCCGTAACATTACCGATTAAAGGTAGTATTGTTTCAACATAACTGACAGTTTTATCTGGCGCTCCGTCATAAAACCTATATATCATTAATTTCTCCTCCCTTTGCATAAAATCAATAATATATATGCAACAAAGGACAGGACTATGACAAACCAAAATGCTATGACTAAGAGTGAAATTTTATTATCCATATCTCTTTTTTATAAAAGTTTATTCGCTCTGGATAATATATACTTTCTTACATAAAGTCTTTTATAATAAGCAAACAACACTATCTATTCATATCACTTTAATTTCTATATAATTATTCTCCATAGATACTTTTTTCTTTATTTATTAAATATCTTTTGGAACTTTTCAACCACATCCTTAAGCCATTCAAAATAATTATCCCATTTGGAACCACTACTTAAATCAGCAGTATGTATAAGCTTTTATTCTATTACCTTTTTTATTAGGTAATTATATCTACTCTAACTCAAATCCTAGTTCATTTTCAATCTGATACTTTTGTTATTCAAATGTACAATAAATTTATTTAAAATCAAAACTATAAATCTTGTCACCTAAGAACAAAGTTGTTCAATTTTTTCTTTCAATTTCTTATCATTAAAAAAGAGAGAAAATCAAGCTTTGATTCCTAATGTGATAAGAAAAAACTTAAATAAGTACTTCATTGAGAATGATATTAGAAAATCTTATATATTTTTGTTTGATTTTTATGACCAAAGTCCAAGGACGGACTTTGCCACTGCCTAGCCATGGACGGCGATTCAGCAATTCAGTCTTAAGAATCGGACTAAAATATATTAGAGTTTCTTTGGCATTCTCCTGAATAACGTTTTAAATTATTTCTTGGCATCAATCTCGCTATAAAATCTTAAAATAGTCAAAAGTAATTTTAGTATTTAAATATATTATAAGCTTTCAATTGCGTACATAAAGTTAACCCTATTTTTCATTAAAATATATATAAAGTTTTAAATTCTATGTATACCTCCATAACAAAAGGGACAGGCACCGGTAGTTCATTTACTTCGATTAAATATGTTGCTCTCCCAAATTATTGATTAATAAATTTATAAATCAAAGCCAGTCCCCTAAACTAGTATTCTAATTATCTTTACAATAAATTAACTTAATTTTATATACTATAGTTGTTTTTGATATAATTTTACATATAAAAAGACCGTATCAAATTTGATACGGCCTGTATTTTATCTTCTTTTATTATTCAACTGTTACTGATTTTGCTAAGTTTCTTGGCTTATCTACGTCACAGCCTTTTGCTATTGACATGTAGTAAGAGAATAATTGTAGTGGTATTACTGTTACTACTGGTGCTAGTAAGTCCATTACTCTTGGAACGTAGATTGCACTGTTAGCAGTTTTCTCTACTTCTTTGTGTCCTTCCTTAGCTATAGCGTAAACTTTTGCTCCTCTTGAAACAACTTCTTGAACGTTACTTACTGTTTTATCAAATAACTCTTCTTGTGTTCCTAAAGCTACTACAACTGTTCCTTCTTCTATTAATGCTATTGGACCATGTTTTAATTCTCCAGCAGCATATGCTTCTGAGTGAATATAAGATATTTCTTTTAATTTTAAAGAACCTTCTAGTGCTACAGCGTAGTCTAGTCCTCTTCCTAAGAAGAACATATCTTTTTCATTTACAGTTTCAGCAGTCATTTTTTCAATAGCCTCTTTACACTCAAATGCTTTTTCTACTTTTTCTGGTAGAGCTAACATCTCTTCTTTTATCTCTTCTAATTTTTCATTAGATACAGTTTCTTTATTTTGTGCAAAGAATAATGCGATTATATACATTGCTATTAATTGAGTTACATAAGCTTTAGTTGATGCAACTGCTATTTCTGGTCCTGCCCAAGTGTATAATACATCATCCGCTTCTCTTGATGCTGTACTTCCAACTACATTTGTTACAGCTATTACTCTTGCACCTTTTTCTTTTGCAAGTCTTAATGCTGACATTGTATCTGCAGTTTCTCCAGATTGGCTTATTATTATCATTAATGAATTTTCATCAATGATTGGATCTCTATATTTAAATTCTGAAGCTATATCAACTTCAACTGGTATTCTAGCTAATTTTTCTATAACGTATTTTCCAACTACTCCAGCATGGTAAGCTGTTCCACAAGCTACGATATAAACTTTGTTTAACTTCTTGATTTCTTCTTTAGTTATAGTTATATCGTCTAATTTTATTGGTTGACCTTTAACTATTCTAGATGTCATTGTATCTTTTATAGCCTTTGGTTGCTCGTGAATTTCTTTTAACATGAAGTGCTCATATCCACCTTTTTCAGCTGCATCAGCATCCCAAGTTACTTTATAAACTTCTTTTTCTATTACATTTTCATTAGAATCTACTATTTTAACGCCTTCTTTTGTTAAAATAACAAATTCTCTATCTTCTAATAGATATACATCTCTTGTTTGAGCAAGTACTGCTGGTATATCTGATGCTATAAAGCTTTCTTCTTTTCCAATACCTACTATAAGTGGGCTGTCTTTTCTTACTGCTACTAATTTGTCTGGTTCGTTTTTAGCTATAACTCCTATAGCATAACTTCCTTCCATTTTTTCAGTAGTTTTTATAACAGCTTTTAATAAATCTCCTTCATAGAAATAATCTACTAAGTTTGGTATTACCTCTGTATCAGTTTGAGATTTAAACTCATAACCTTCTGAAGTTAACCATTCTCTTAATTCTAGATAGTTTTCTATTATTCCATTATGAACAACACTTATAGTTTGTTCTTTATTAGAATGTGGATGTGAGTTAACATCTGATGGCTGTCCATGAGTAGCCCATCTAGTATGACCTATTCCTACCATTCCATGTATAGGAGACTCTTCTAATTTATTTTCAAGATTTTTTAATCTTCCTTTACATTTAGTAACTTCAATTTCTCCATTTTCGATTATTGCAACACCTGCTGAGTCATATCCTCTATACTCAAGCTTGCTTAATCCTTCAATTAGTAATGGTGCTGCTTCTCTGTTTCCAAAATAACCTACTATTCCGCACATATAAATCTTCCTCCGATATTTAAATATTTTTATTATAGGGCTTATTATAGGGTTTACAAAAAATACAAACCTACATTCCCTACATTTGAAAGGTTTTAACACCTGATTGATATTGTGACAAAAATCGCTTTTTGCTTTTATCAATCTTTAACGGTAGTGCGATACCGTGGGGCACCCGCCGAAGATTCGATACTCCCCATCCTCGTCAACTTGAAAATTTAAAAATTTCTCATAAATGAATGTTGCTATTTTAACTCTAATGTAAACACAGCCTAGCATATCCACCTATTAACAAAATTAATTTTTCCAAGTCCTGGCGCTTTTGAATTTATAGTTTAATATTAATTAAACCTCAATTTATTATATTCAACGGTATATCAATGGTCAATGGATTTTTTTTCCATGAAAATTTTCAAAAATGTTTTTTTAAATATTAGAATAATAATAATTTTAAAATATTTTTATTTATGATATACAATTTATTTTTATTCTTCTCTTTGTTCTATATTATTAAACATTTATTATGTATTATTATTCTTTTAACAGAATTAAGCTTACATTATATGATTTTATAAATATATCACTGAAATTTTAAACTAAGTTTTAAAATAAAAGAAATTCCCTTTAAATATTTATAAAAAAACTACTTTTAAAACAAATTCACATCCATTTTAAAGGTAGTTTTATACTGTCTTTATATAATTTAGTTTGCTTTTTCTTCTATTAACTTAGCTAAAGCATGTGCCATTTCATCTAATTCTTGTTGGTTTTTACCTTCAAGCATTACTCTTACTAATGGTTCTGTTCCAGAAGGTCTTATTAATACTCTTCCTTCACCTTCTAGTTTTTTCTCCATTTTAGCTATTTCATTTTTTATTTCTTCATCTTCATTGTGGATATTTTTCTTATCATTTGGAATTCTAGCATTTACTAAAACTTGTGGAAGTTCTGTCATCACTGATGCAAGATTACTTAAAGTTTTTCCACTTTCTTTAACTGTAGCTGCTAATTGTATTCCTGAAACTAGACCATCTCCAGTTGTATTATAATCTAAGAATATAACATGACCAGATTGTTCTCCACCTATACTATATCCACCTTTTTTCATTTCTTCTAAAACATATCTATCTCCAACTTTAGTTTTGATAGTTTTTATATTTTCTTCTTTTAAGGCTATATCTAAGCCTAAGTTACTCATAACAGTTACAACAACTGTATCTTTATTTAATTTTCCTTGTGCCTTTAAGTGTTTAGCTGCTATAACCATCATGAAGTCACCATTTATCAATTTACCATTTTCATCTATAGCTAAGCATCTATCAGCATCCCCATCAAATGCTAATCCTAAATCACATTTATTTTCAACTACATGTTTCATTAATTGCTCTGGATGTGTTGAACCACAATCTTTATTAATATTACATCCATCAGGAGTATTATTAATAGCAAAAACCTCTGCTCCTAATTTTTTAAGAGCTAATTCTGATGTTTTATAAGATGCACCATTAGCACAATCTATAGCAATTTTCATTCCTTTTAAATCGCCATTAACTGTAGATACTGCAAATTTAACATAATCATCTACTGCGCTATCTACAACTATTTTCTTTCCTACATTTTCACCAGTTACAACAGGTACTCCTGAAAATTTATCTTCTATTAATTTTTGTATTTCATCTTCTAATTCATCACTTAGTTTGAATCCTTCTTTGTTAAAGAATTTTATGCCATTGTATTCAACAGGATTATGAGATGCAGATATAACAACACCTGCGTCTGCACCATATTTTTTAGTTAAATATGCAATAGCAGGAGTAGGAATTACACCAACACATATAGCTTCTGCTCCTACTGAAAGTATTCCAGAAACTAATGCACTCTCTAACATATCTTTTGATATTCTAGTATCCATTCCAACTAATATTTTAGGTTTGTGCATTGTATCAGTTAAAACACACGCTCCAGCTTTTCCTAAATTATATGCAAGTTCAACTGTTAATTCACTATTAGCTATTCCTCTAACTCCATCAGTACCAAACATTCTACTCATTTGACAACCTCTTTCCTCTTATATAGTATAACAATACTAATTTAACCTAATATGCTAATATTTTAATGACAAATAAATTACATTCTCATAAATTCTATACATTATTCTTATTATTAGACACTTTTTATCAATTATTTATGTAAGAAATAAAAACAATGCATTAGATATGTTAATATACTTCACCCTTACCTTAAAATATATTATATAAAAAATGCCACATAAAAATATTAAATTTATTTTATCCCTAATGTTATAAAAAGCCACCTAAAGAGCATTCATTCTTTAAAGATGACTAAATAAACCTTATGCATATATTGTAAATTTCCTATTTAAAATATACATAAATACACAAACTACATTATAATATAAATTTTTTCTATACACAATAAGACATATTTAAATAAAACTGATGTGTACTACATCAGTTTTATTTAAAATTAATTATATTTTTATGTTGTTCACTACTTTTCCATTTTGAATAACTTTAAATTCTTCCTCATATTCAACCTTTTTAATATTGCACCCTTCACCTATAACCACAACTTTTCCTCTAACTAAATCAGCTTTAGTATTTTCCAAATATATTTTCTTACCTTCAATTTTCTTACATTCAATAGAAACTTCATTTTTCACTAACTTTTTAAGTAATCGTGAAAGTAGTTTAGAAGTATTTTCTGGCTTTTTTATATTTATTTTTTCACACTTAATATTGTTCATCTTCGATTTACTTCCTAGTGTTATACTCACATCTTGCGCATTTAACACTCCTTGGTGTACTATTCCTCCACTTAAAACAAATATATCTGTATTTATATCTTTTTTCACATGACTAGCACCTGCAATATAAACACACTCAGAATTTATGTTGCCTTCTATACTACCTACTCCGGGAAGATTGAAAATTTTACAGTTTAAATCCTTTTCTATAGAAACCTTTCCCCCTATAATTAAATCTTCTACATCTACATTCCCCTTAGTAGCTATAATACCTTGCAATTTTGCAGTTTTGCCTTTTATATTACCATCTATAGAAGCCTTTCCACTTATAACTATGTTTTTTCCTTCTATATTGCCCTTAACATTGCAGCTACCTTTAGATAAAAAATTTTTGCATGAGATATCCCCTTCAAAACACGCATTTCCAGTTATTGTAACTTTATTAAAATTTCCGCCTTTAATATTAGTTGTGTTTTGTATTTTTAAATTTTCCAATTTTTTAAAATCTAGCGCCATAACATACCTACCCCTTAATCATTTGATTTTCTATAAAACTCCTTGTCTTATTATTGATAAATCATTATAAAATCATACAGAAACCACCTACTAAATCATCTTTAGCAATTAATTTTTTCTACTTTATTAACAACACTTTCTTCCTCGCATTTATACTCATTCTTATATTCTATTAAATCTATTTCACAATTTTTACCTATTATTACATTTTCGCCTCTAACCACTTTGGCCTTTGTATTTTCTAGATAAATATAATCAGCTTCTATAGTTTCAACTTCTAATTCCATATCTAAACTCTTTGAAAAAATGCTAATAAAATCTCTTATTATAGATTTACCAAAACTTTTATTAACTTCTATTTTACTACAACCTATTTCCTTAACTCTACAAAAACCACCAAGTTTAATAAAAACCTCATCTGCATTTAACATTTGTCCTATTTCAAAGGATCCTGAAGCTTTAAAAATTTCACTTTCTACATTCTTTGAAACTTTAATTCCTCCATTTACTATTATTTCTTTACTAGTAACATTTTCATGAAAATTACATCCACCTGAAGCTCTTAAATTTTCAATTGATGCATCTTTTAAAACAGTACATCCCCCACTTATTTCAAAAATATTTGCCTTTATTTCACCTTCAATATTACAACTTCCACTAACAGACCCTTCATTACAGCTTACATTACCAATAAATTTAGAACTGCCACTAGTCTTTAAAGTATCACACTTAGCATTGCCTTTTATTTTTCCACTACCGCTCATTTTTAATTGTCCATTACTTTCAACAGAGCCATTAACCACAGTAGAACCACTGATTTTAAATTCATCACAATATATATCTCCATTTATCTTTCCTGAACCATTTGAAATAACTTTATTATACCTTCCTCCACTAGCAGTACAACTTCCAGATATAATTAAATCGCTTATTATATTTTTATTATCCACAATTTATTCCCACCTTTTCAACAAAGTTATCAACAGTTTTTGTTAATAACTTTTCTTCTATTTATCACTACCCTTATTATACACTAATTAGCGTAACATTGTTACGCTAATCTTCTTTTTTTATTGTTAAATAAATAACTATATCTATAAATAAGGATTTTTGCTTATTTCATTATAAAAAACTTAACTTTGGTTAAAAATTATAATAAATTCTACTATTTTTAGTTATAGCCATTTTCCTCTTTTAATAAAATATATAGATGGCTATACACAAAAGACATCTGAAATAGTTTATTTTCTCTAATAAATTATTTATAAATATATATATAAGGAGTTTTTATATGACTTTATTTGTTAAATATATCTTACCAATATTATTCTCTTTAACATGTTTTTTATTTATTGGTATAGCTATAAAAGTAATACTTAAGAAGTTTTTCTTTATTTGCCCTAATTGTGGTCACATCACTGCATACAATTTTAAATCCTTTACTCTATCAACAAAACGTTTTAAATATAAAATAATTTCTTGTCCTAAATGTAATTTTAAAGACTACGTGAAGGAAACCAACAATAAGGCTTCCTCTTTTTAACTACTTAAAACAAAAGACTATCTAAACATAGAATTAAAATTCTATGTTTAGATAGTCCCTTTTATTTATATACTTATTAACTTCAACTATTTCGCTTAATTATTTAACATAATTTGCGCCTAGTTCTAAGGCCTTTTTATTAACCTCAAAGAACTTCTCTTTTCCGTGAGATTTTAATGCAGCTAACAGTTCATCCATTGTAACTATTTTAGTTTTTGCAACTAATGCACCTAAAAGTATCATGTTTGCTATTTTACTACTTCCTAATTTAGTTGCTTCTGTTTGTGCTGGTATTCTTAATATTTCAATATCGCTTCTTTCTGGCTCTCTATCTACTAAATCACTATCTATTATTAATAGTCCACCTTTTACTAAATCATTCTCAAATTTGTCTAAAGAAGGTCTATTCATTACTACTACTGTAGACGGATTAGTAACTACTGGTGATCCTACTTCATCATCAGTAACTATTACTGAACAGTTTGCAGTTCCCCCTCTCATTTCTGGTCCATATGATGGCAACCATGAAACATTTTTATCTGCATCCATACCTGCATAAGCTAAAAACTTACCCATTGAAAGTATTCCTTGTCCACCAAAACCTGCAAAAATTATATCTTGTGATGCCATATTATTTCACCTCCTCTGTATTATCTTTTTTTACTCCTAAAGTATAGTGTGGCATCATATTGTTTCTTAACCACTCCATAGATTCATTAGGAGATAAACCCCAGTTAGTTGGGCAAATTGATAATACTTCTACTAGTGAAAATCCTTTTCCTGCTATAGCATTTTCAAATGCTTTTTTTATAGCTTTTTTAGCTTTATTAACATTTGGAACACTATCAACAGAAACTCTTTCTACATAACAAGCTCCATCTAAAGTTGCTATCATCTCTGATACTCTTATAGGATGTCCTTGAATGTTTACATCTCTTCCATAAGGAGATGTTTCTGTAACTTGTCCTGGTAATGTAGTTGGTGCCATTTGGCCACCAGTCATACCATATATACAGTTATTTACAAATATAGTTACTATATTTTCGCCTCTTGTTGCAGCATGAACTATCTCAGCTGTACCTATAGCTGCTAAATCTCCATCACCTTGATATGTGAATACTACAGCATCTGGATTAGATCTTTTTATTCCTGTTGCTACAGCAGGTGCTCTACCGTGAGCTGCCTCAAACATATCACATGCAAAATAATCATAAGCTAAAACAGAACATCCAACAGGAGCAACTCCTATTGTTTTATCTATAACATTTAATTCATCTAAAACTTCTCCTACTAATCTATGAATAACTCCATGAGTACATCCTGGACAATAGTGAGTAGGAACATCTAATAATGCTTTTGTTGGTTCAAATACTATAGCCATTATTTAGCACCTCCTACTAGTTCTTTAACTTTTGAAAGTATTTCTTCTGGTGTTGGAACCATTCCACCACTTCTGCCAAAGAAATTTACTGGTTTCTTGCCTTCAACTGCTAATCTAACATCTTCAACCATTTGTCCACAACTTAACTCAACTGATAAATATCCATGTTTTGTTGAATTTACAGTTTTATCAAAGGCTTCTGTTGGGAATGGCCATAATGTTATAGGTCTAATTAAACCTAATTTTATACCTTCTTTTTCAGCCATTTTAACAACATTTTTACAAATTCTTGATGTTGTTCCATAAGCAACTAACACTAAATCATTTTCTCTATCACAGTTAAATAATTCATATTTAACTTCATTTTCTTTTATAGTTTTATATTTTTCTTGTAAATGCTTATTATGTTCTTCTAATACTTCTGCTTTTAAGTACAGAGAATTTATTACATTGTGTTTTTTTCTTCCATGCAATCCATTAGCAGCCCAAGTTTTTTCAGGTAATTGTTTTTCTTCTCTTTCTTTAAATTGAACTGGCTCCATCATTTGACCAATCATTCCATCTCCCATTATCATTACAGGAGTTCTATACATTTCTGCAACATCAAATGCTTCTTGTACCATATCAACCATTTCTTGTATAGAAGCTGGTGCAAATACTGGCATGTTAAAATCTCCATGTCCGCCACCTTTGGTAGCTTGGAAATAATCTGATTGTGCTGGTTGTATACTACCAAGTCCAGGGCCTCCTCTTACTATGTTTATAATTACACATGGTAATTCAGCTCCTGCTATATATGAAATTCCTTCTGCTTTTAAGCTTATTCCTGGAGAACTTGAAGATGTCATACATCTAACTCCAGTTCCTGCTGCTCCATAAACCATGTTAACAGCTGCAATTTCACTCTCAGCTTGAAGGAATACTCTTCCTATTTTTGGCATCTTTCTTGAAAGATATGCTGATATTTCAGTTTGTGGTGTTATTGGGTATCCAAAGAAGCACTTACAACCTGCTTTTATAGCAGCTTCGCCAATAGCTTCATTACCCTTCATTAAAATTTTATCTGCCATGAAATAACCCTCCTTATTTTTCAACTGTAATTACAAGATCTGGACACATTTTTGCACATGATGCACACCCTATGCATTCAGCTTGTTTTTCTTCTATTACTGTTGCTGGATGATATCCTTTTACATTTAACCCTTGAGAAAAACTTATTATATTTTTAGGACATACCACGATGCAATTTCCACAACCTTTGCATCTTTCTTCTCTGAAGCTAACCTTTGCCATAACTTTCCCTCCTTATAATGTTGCAACTTCAATATAAAATATATATACAAAGATAATTTTATATATCTAAGCTACCCATATTTTTAAATCTTCAAATAACACTTAATTCCAAATCATGCTTGTACTTTTATTGTAACTCTATTTTGAATACGTTGTCAATTCAGTTTATTAATAATATTCTAACAATTCGTTAAATTCTATTTTATAATTTTTTTGTATTTAGAACTTTCATTATATTTTTATTGTAAACCACGTAAAAATACTATAGAACTTTTAGTTGACTAGGTCTATATTAACTTTATGCAAATCAGCTTTATATAATTACTTATATAAAAAATTAATCATATTTCCTATAATATTTAACTTATTATAGGAAATATGATTTTACTTTTCTGTTATTTTCTCCAAGGTGGTAGCATGTATATTTTTATAGGAAATACTTCAGCGCTAACGCTATCTTTCACTTCATCAACCATATCAGTTGTGCAAACTGTAAATTGATGAGGTATGTTAATTTCCTTTGATAAATTCGCAACATACTTATCACCTTTTAAAATATGCTCTTTAGTTGTTTCATAAGATAAGTTTGTATTAGACACTAAATGTGTAACTTGTAACCTTGATGCCTTTTGTATAGCATCTATATATTCTTTAACACCTTTATCATCACATGTAAGTGGTCTGTTATTATTTATGACAAAGTACATATCATACGGTTCTTCTTTAAAAAACTTATTATATTGGCCAAGTCCTACAGCTCCTGCATCATCTCCACCAACATCAAAAACAACCTCATAACTTTTATCATTAAAAACAGCCATAACTTCAGCTGGAACAACCATTAGCTCAGCATTCACATACTCAGGATTAGATGATATTACTCTTATGTTATAATTTTCTTCTAAATCCTTTTTTAAGTCTCTTACACAGAAATAAGGATTTACAATATCTAAATCAACTATAGCAACTTTTTCACCTTTTTTCGCCAAATCAATTGCATAATTTATTGCTATTTCAGTTTTTCCACTACCAAAATGACCTGTAAAAACCCTAATTCTACTCATATTATCACCTTTTCTCTTTAGATACTAACTATCTAAAAATTATTTAGCTTATTTATATTCCTTAGCTGTTTCTTCGCCATTTAATACTCTTAATCCACCTTCTGCTAATGCTAATAATTCATCTTCTCCTGGGTAAACAACTACTTGAGAAATAAATTCTACTCTCTCTTTAATATAACTTACCATAGCTTTTGAATAAGCTATACCACCTGTAAGTATAATAGCATCAACTTTTCCTTTTAATACTGCAGCACATACGCCTATTTCTTTAGCTGTTTGATATCCCATAGCATCAAATATTAATTTAGATTTTTCATCTCCAGCAGCAGCATCATCATCTACTTTTTTAGCATCATTAGTATTTAAATATGCTACTATTCCACCTTTACCTGTTATTTTCTTATTTATTTCATCTTTAGTGTATTTACCACTAAAACACATGTTTACTAAATCTCCTATTGGCACTCCACCACTTCTTTCTGGTGAAAATGGTCCATCTCCATGTAATGCATTATTTACATCGATAACTCTTCCATGGTTGTGTGCTCCAACAGAAACTCCACCACCCATATGTGCAATTATTAAATTTAGATCTTCATAATTTTTGCCAGTTTCTTTAGCAAATCTTCTTGCTACTGCCTTTTGATTTAGTGCATGAAATATACTTTTTCTTTCTATTTCTGGAATTCCTGATATTCTTGCAACATCAGATAATTCATCAACAACAACTGGATCAATTATGAATGATCTTATGTTTAAGTCATTTGCAATTTCACGCGCAATAATTCCACCTAAGTTAGATGCGTGTTGTCCTTGAACTCCAACTTTTAAATCTTCTATCATGGAATCATTTATTTCATAAGTTCCACCTTCTATTGGTTTTAAAAGTCCACCTCTACCAACTACTGCGTTTAATTCTTTAATATCAAATTTTTTATCTTTTAATACATTTAGAATAACTTCTTTTCTAAAATTAAACTGATCATATATATTTTTATATTTTCCTATTTCCTCTGAAGTGTGTCTTAATGTCTCTACTAATACAGGTTTTGTATCTTCATAAACCCCTATTTTTGTTGAAGTTGAACCTGGATTAATTATAAGTAACTTAAATGCCATAACTTTTTTCCCTCCTAAAATTGTAACGTGATTAAACCCTATTTATTGTGAGCAACTAACGCTGCTAGTGCTATTGAATTCATTTTTGTCTCTGGTGAATCTGCTCTTGAAGTAACTATAACCGGTGCAGCTGCCCCTGCTAATAATCCTCCATTTTTAGATTCAGTTGTGTATGTTAAACATTTATACATTGCATTACCTGCTTCTATATTTGCCATTAAAAGTATATCTGCATGACCTGCAACTGGTCCTGAAACACCTTTATGTTTTGCTGCTTCTTCTGATAAAGCATTATCTAACGCTAATGGTCCATCAACTATACAACCTTTAATTTGTCCCCTATTGTTCATAGCTGTTAAAGCTGCTGCATCTAAAGTTGCTGGCATTGCCTCATTTACAACTTCTACTGCACATATTGGTGCTACTTTTGGTGTTTCTATACCAATTGCTTTTGCAACCTTAACTGCATTATTTATAATGTCTACTTTTTCTTTTAGTTCAGGATACATATTAAATGCTGCATCTGTTAAGAATATCATCCTGTCATATCCAGGTATTTCAAAAACAGCTATATGAGACATTTGTTTTCCTGCTCTTAATCCCACTTCCTTGTTTAATACAGCTCTTAAAAATGATGCTGTATCAATTAATCCTTTCATCATCATGTCAGCTTTTCCACTTGAAACTAGTTCAACTGCTTTTAATGCTGCTTTTTTTGCATTTTTTTCATCTACTATTTCAAATTCATTCATATCCATTCCAATTTTTTCACCAATTGAAATTATTTTTTCTTTGTCTCCCACCAAAACTGCGTCTGCTATTTTATTATTTTTAGCATCCCTTATAGCCTCTAAAACTGGCTCATCTTGAGCCACAGCTACTGCTACCTTTTTCATCGGTTGTGCTTTAACTTTTTCAATAATTTGTTTAAATGAATTTGCCATTTATTTATCCTCCCCATGATTTTATATATATAAAGATAAATAAAACTATAAAAATTTTTAAATTGTGATTTATACTATTTTATTTATCAATATTACAAATTTATATTATTTTAAAGTCAAAATCTCTTGTTCATATATTTTGCTCTTTTCTTCACCATTTAAAATTCTTAATGCTCCTTGTGCAAGTGCAAGCATTTCATCTTCCCCTGGTACTAAAACTATGTCTGCTATAAATTCAACTTGTTCTTTAATCCAATCCATAAGTCTTTTATTATGAGCTAGTCCACCTGTAATTATTATATTATCCACTTTTCCTTTAATCACAGTTGACATTGCACCTATTTCCTTTGCTATTTGATATGCCATAGCCTTTAAAATAAGTTCCGCTTTTTTATCCCCTTTGTCTATCATTGAATCTACAATTCTTCCATCATTAGTTCCAAGATACGCAACAAGCCCACCTTGTCCACTTATTAGTTTTGCTAATTCTTTATGAGTGTATTTACCACTAAAGGCCATTTCTACAGTGTCACGTACTGGTAATGATCCACTTCTTTCTGGTGAAAATGGACCTTCATGATTAGCATTATTACAATCAAGTAACTTTCCATCTTTAAATGGTGAAATAGATATTCCTCCACCTAAATGAGCAATAACAAAGTTTGACTTATAAAAATCTAAACCTTTATCGGCACAAACTCTTCTCGCAACTGCTTTCATGTTTAAAGCATGTACTAAAGAGCGTCTTGGTATTTCTGGCATGCCTGATATTCTAGCCTCATCACATATTTCATCTACTGCAACTGGATCTACTATATAAGCTTTTATATTTACTTTTTTTGCTATTTCATTTGATATTATTCCACCTAAATTAGATGCATGTTGTCCCTGTATTCCTATTTTTAAATCTTCAATCATTTTTGCCGAAACTTCATATGTTCCACCTGGCATTGATCTTAGAAGGCCACCCCTTCCAACAACAGCTGCTAATTCGTTTAACTTTACCCCTTTTTCATCTAACCATTGAAGTATAACCTTTACTCTCATGTCCTTTTGGGCATATATTGTTTCAAATTTGTTAATTTCCTTAATATCATGACTTAAACTCGTTGATACTATGCAATCATTTTCTTTAAATATAGCTAATTTTGTTGATGTAGAACCTGGATTGATAACTAAAACATAAGATTTTTTTGCCATAATTAATACCCCCAATTTATTTGAAATTTTTACATTAAATTAATTTAGTATGTTAATATTAAAACAAACTAATCTAAATATTAAAATTAATTTAACTATATAAAAATTTCTGAATCTTAATCGCATTTTTTTATTATATATTAAACTTTTATATTTATATATTTAAATTTTAATGCAATTTTATATATCTAAATCCAACTAGAATACGTATCTAGTTGGATTATAATACACTTTTTTACCTTGTTTAATTTTCCCCTAATAATATTTTAACAAATTAGTTACATAAATATCAATAAAAATAATCTAATAATTAGGTATATTATATTTTTTAATTACATTTTCTGCAACTTTTAGTCCATCTATTGCTGCAGATATAATTCCACCTGCATATCCTGCACCTTCTCCTGCAGGGTATAAACCTTTTGTTGATATACTAACATCTTCTTCATTTCTGCTTATTCTAACTGGTGATGAAGTTCTAGTTTCTACTCCAGTGAATATAGCTCCACCTTCTGCAAATCCACGTATTCTTCTATTAAATACTGGCATAGATTCTTTTATTGAATCTACAACATATTTAGGTATACAGTTTTTAAGTTCGCTAAATTCTACGCCTGGAGCATATGTTGGAGTTACTCCTTTTAATTTAGTGGATTTTCTATCATTTAAAAAATCTTCAACTAGCTGTACAGGTGCATTATAGTTTTTACCACCTACTTCATAAGCTAATCTTTCATATTTTCTTTGAAATTCTATTCCTGCAATAGGAGAATCACTTCCAAAATCATCTGGTCCAACAGAAACAACTATAGCTGAATTGGCATTCACATTATCTCTTTTATAGTTGCTCATACCATTTACCACAACTGTATTTTCTTCTGATGCTGCTGCAACTACATGACCACCTGGACACATACAAAAACTATATACTCCTCTACCTGTTGATTTAGCTGTATTTGTTAATTTATACTCTGCAGCTTTTAATCTTGGATGATCTTTGTATTTTCCATATTGATTTTCGTTTATTAAATCTTGAGGATGTTCAACTCTAAATCCTATTGAAAAAGGCTTAGACATCATAAAAATTCCTCTTTTAAATAACATTTCATATGTATCTCTTGCACTATGTCCTATTGCTAAAATTAATACTTCACAAGGTATCTTTTCACCATTCACAACTATTTCTTTAACATTGTTATCTTTAATAATAATATCCTCAAGTTTAGATTTAAACCTAACTTCTCCACCTAATTTTATTATTTCTTTACGTATTGTTTTTACTACATTTTTTAAAATATCTGTTCCTATATGAGGCTTTGCCATATATAAAATTTCCTCTGGAGCTCCAGCTTTAACAAGTTCCTCTAAAACATATGCACCCCTATAATCTTTTGTTCTAGTAGTTAGTTTTCCATCCGAAAAAGTACCTGCGCCACCTTCTCCAAATTGAACATTAGACTGAACATTAATCTTTCCGTTTTCCCAAAAATTATTAACAGCTAATGTTCTAGCATCAACATCTTCTCCACGTTCTATTATAATTGGCTTGTATCCTTTTTGAGCCATAATAAGACCAGCAAAAAGTCCTGCTGGCCCCATACCTACAATAATTGGTCTAGTATTTAATTTTTCTGACCCAAATTCTATTTCAGCATTATATTTAACATTTTCTATTGTTACATCCTTATCATTAGCCTTTTTTGCTACTTTTTCTAAATTATCACAAGCAATCTCTACTGCATAATTAAATTTTATATTATCTTTTTTTCTAGCATCAATAGACTCTTTACATATTCTAAAATTCTTTATATCTTTTTCACTTAATTTTAGTTTTTTGGCTGCTTTTGTTTTTAACGTATTTATATCTTCCTCTATACTTAAAGATAAATTATTCACCTTTATCCACATTTTCTTTATCTTCCTCCGAATTTTTCTTTATAGTTACTTTTACACTTTCTAAACTTTGAGATACCTTTCTTAGATTATCAGGTATACCTACTATATTTATAGGCAAAGTGTGTTCTCCTTCTGCAAGTCCAGTTAAATCTATATTGGCACTTATTTTACTTGCATCTAAACTATTTATATCTGCTTCACTTCCAGATAAAACTATTTGCACTGTATCTTGTCCTAATGTTATTGTAGATTTTTCTGGTGGATTTGTATAATTTATAGGTACACTAACATTCTTTTGTAATGTTTTATTTACTACAACATTTATTTTAACATTTACTGTATCTGTTGATAGTTTTAAATTATCAGGAATTTGTAATTTTACTTGTAATGTTGTACTTTCAGATATTTGACTTAAATCTATTGGAGATGTATAAATCACCCCTACATCTGCAAGTTGATTACCATCTCCAGATATTTCAACATTTTTAGGTTCTACTTCTACACTTTGCAATGACCCATTATTTACAGCACCAGTAACCTTTGCTTCTACTGGTACTATCTTACCTTTACTTATGGGTATTTTTACATTTGCATTAGTCTCTGAAAGTGTAACTTCTTTTACCACATTTCCATTTGCATCCACAGCATATAATTCTGCTGACTTATTAACATCACTTTCTATTGATGCTGCATCTACATTAGCAACAACACCTGTAACTTTATCAACAAATTGTTTTGCACCATAAACATTAATAGTTTTAGGTTCTACGGTAGCTTCTCCAGCATGTATACCTGCTGGCAAATCACCTAATATATTAGGTGTTATCGGTAATTCTTTTTCTTCTAAGTTATCTATTTGAATCTTAATCCAAAGATTTTCGCTGTTTACAATACTTATATTGTTTGGAGCTTCTTTTATTTCAACTGGAATTGTATTTTCTCCAGCTTTCAAAGCATATTTACTCAAATCTGCAACTATTTTAAAGTCTTTTGTTTTATTTATTTGATATACAGATGTAGCTGCACCCTTTACAGTCAGACTTATATTAAATTCTTGATTTGGCAAAAGTACTAATTTATTTTCCTCTAGTACTTCTATATTAGTTATTTCTACTGGTACATATCTTATTACATGATTAGTTAATGGATTTTGTATATTTCTTATATATAACCATAGTACAAAGGAGGCAATTACACAACAAACTCTAATTAAAACGTCTTGTCTTTTCGCTTTATCCATCTTTTAACCCTCTCTTTAAATGTTTCCTTATTCTTATTCCTACTTTTCATAATTTTAACGAGAATAGTTTTTAACTTTTCTCCATCATAATGTCTAAGTAGCCTTCCATTAACCGCTAAAGAAATAACACCTGTTTCCTCTGATACTATTATAGTTAAACAATCTGTTAATTCTGTAACACCTATACCAGCCCTATGTCTAGTTCCTAATTGCTTGTTAAGTTTATCATTATTAGTAAGCGGTAAAAAGCATCCTGCTGCTTCTATTCTGTCATTTTTTATTACTGTGGCACCATCATGTAATGGTGTATTTACCACAAATATATTTTGTAGTAATGCAGAGGATACAACAGCATCTATTTTTGTCCCTGTTTTTATTATGTCTCCCAGTCCTGTTTTTTGTTCAATTAAAATAAGTGCTCCGATTTTATCCTTTGCAAGAGCTTCAACAGCATCAACTATTTCATTTACAACATTATTCATAACTTCTTCGTCTTCATATATTATTTTATCCACAAAAGACGTTCTTCCTAAATGCTCTAATGCCTTTCTTACTTCTGGTTGGAATATAATAACAATAGTGATAACTCCTATTGTTATAGTGTTACTTAATATCCAACTTAACATAGTTAAATTGAAAAATTCACTAATAGGGATTAATAAAAATATTAGTAACACACCTTTTAAAAGTTGTTCTGCCCTAGTTTCCTTTATAAGAATATACCCTTTATAAAAAATTATGGATACAACTAGAACATCGATAGCCGAAGATATGCTAAATCCTTTTAGGCTATTCATAAATAAATTAAAACCCTCCATTGCTGCCTCACCTCTCTATTTTACCTTTATCTTTTATTAAAATTATATGAAATAATCTTGTATTACATAATCAAAAAACTAAATATTTATTTGACAAATAAATATTTATATATACATATAATTATACACTATTACCTTTATTTATAATACATTATCCAATTTATTTTTTATAAATTCTTATTATATCCCCCTATAATTTTTTTAAAAATCTATTAACACTTTAGTAACAAGGATGCCCCTTTATTTTTCTATAAAAAATACTACTTATAATAAATTTATTAACAAATTATAAATTTTATCACTGCTAAAATTTTATTATTATCTAATGAATATTTTACGTTACAAATTAATATATGTTTATTAGCAATGAAATAACTTTTAAGTGCTTTATCTTTAAAATGCACCTAATTTAAAATTTTTAATACAATTTTCTTAAATAAATTTTTAATTTAATCTTATTTATAATAACAGGAGGATTTTTAAATGAACATAATTATATCAGACAAGAAAAATAAACTTCTTATTTATTTATTAATTATAGTGGGTTCAATATCTTTATTTTGTTTAAGCTTTAATATATTTAAAGAAAAGTCATTACCAACTTCCTTTTCTTCACATTCCATATCCGCTATTCTTGAAGATGTACAAGCTATAAATAATAAGTGTAATTCCTTTTGTAAGAATGGTGACTTAGACTGTGAGCTAGCTCTAAAAAATATATCAAATATAAAAACAAATTTATCTAAACTAAAAAATAATTTATCATCTTCTGATGAAAAACAAAAATCTTTAATAAATGCACTAGATAATAATATACTTATTTATGACCAAATGTATTCTATGCTAAAAAATTTCAAAGCTAGTGATATTGAAGTATCTTCAAAAAATCTAAGGACGTATCATAATACTGCTAATAATATATATTCCAACTTAGGCAATAATAATGTATTGAAAGATACTTTTTATGCAATAGAAAGCACTATAAATTACTGTTTTGAAAATAATGTTAAGGATAAAGAAAAAGATATAAAAAATGATCAAGCCGCTCTATTTGTTTCATCTTTAGATACAATAATATCTTCTTTTGAAAAATCTATGGAAGATTTAAATTCCCTTACTAAGGATGCTAGGAATAATAAAATAACCTATGAACTAGCTATATCTAAAGTTGATGATAAAATTAAATCTCTAGAAAGTTTTAATTCAGAGTTAAGAAAACTATCAATACCTAACAAAGGAACCATTTCTTATGAGAAACTAATATCATCTTTAAATGAATATGATAATTATCTAGCAAGTTTTAAATATGCACTATCTATGGAGAAAATGTACTCAGATAATAAAGAATATTCTAATGATTTTTTTGATTCTCTTTACTCAACTTCAAAAGATTATTTAAATAGTTTTCAAACTTATTATGACAAATTTAAAAATTCCTATTTCCAGTATAAATCTGATGTTTTATAGGTGAAAATAATAATATTTAAAGATTTATGTATTATTTTTTATATTAAGGTAAAACTACTTTTATATTAAAGAGGTGATTATATAATGAAAAACTTAGTTTTAAAATTTTTAATTTTATCCTTTTTAACTAGTTTTGGATCTATTTCATTTGTTAATAATGATTTATACGAAGAAACCCTTATAAAATTTAATGGTAAATCAACAGAAGTTTTTACGACCACTAATGAATTTGACTATAATGAAATGTAATTAGTATATTGCTATTAAAATATAAAAAACCCAATTCGAAATTGGGTTTTTTTACTTTAGGCATAATCAAATAAATAATAGACCAGTATTCTTGCCTATTATTTAATTATGCCTTATATATGCTTTTCTATTATTGCTTTTAAATCATCTTTATCTTTATATCCTATAGATGTATCTACTACTTCACCATTTTTTATTATTTTTATAGTTGGTATGCTCATAACTTTAAATTGTCTTGCCAATGAAGAATTATCCTCTACATTTACCTTTGCAAATACAGCATCGGGCATCTCATGTGAAAGTTGTTCTATAACTGGAGCTAATCTTTGACATGGGCCACACCAAGTTGCCCAAAAATCAACCACTATTGGTTTTTCACTATTCATTATTTCTGAACTAAAATTTTCTTCCTTTAATTCTATCATAAAAATACCTCCAACATTATATTGTAAAACTTAAGCGTAGAACAAATTAAATATATCCATATAATAATTTGTATATAACTTAAGATTTTAACTTAACCTAAAATATAATTTTTTATTGTTATTTGTTGATTATTTCTTTTATTTTAGAATTGTTATATTGTGATTCTGAATAATTATAAGATATATCACTAGCATATTGTTTAGCCTTATCTAAATCTATATCTTTATTTAAAATAGCTAGTTTATAAATTACTCCTTCTATATAACTGCCCTCTTTGTATTTGTTATTATATTCTTCATACCATTTTAACGCATTAGCTATGTCACTTTGACTTTCATAACTTACAGCCATCATATAAATTATATGTTCATTCAAATATATTCCATCACTATATTTATACACTTTATTTAATGTATTGATACTACTTTTATAATCTTTTTTGCTCATATATTCTAATGCTTTTTTATAGTAACTTTCAACTGCTTCTGAATTAATTAGTTCCATTCCTTTTATGTATAATGTCTTATCATTAACATTAAGTTCATCTACCTTAAATTCATTTAAATCTTTTATAATTGCTTCATAATCTTTATTAGATAAGGCTGTATTAAACTCATTAAATGGAAACACTTTCTTCTCTTTAACTTTTTCTTTACTGTTGTCTTCTACTACTTTTTCATCTATTTTTTCATCTTTCTTATTTTCTACATCATTCTTTTCACTTTTAACATTCTCTTCAATTTTTTCCTTTTGATTTTTACTATCCGCTTCATCTTTTAATGCCATATTACTATTGCCCATAAATGCAAAGTAATATGTTCCACTTGTAATAAGTAAAAATATACCTACTGTAGCTAATATAGCTATTATCTTTTTCTGCTTTAATCTATCTTTGTGTTTTATTGCACCTATTTCTTGTAGTGAGTTAATTATCTCATAAGAAAATTTATTGTTATTGTCAAAATTTAATACCTGTTTAACATGATAATAAGCAGTATCATATTCACCTAATCTTACATAGCAAAGAGCTATATTATTATATAAGTTAATAAAGTTAAAATGTGAATCTTTTAATCCTTCAAATATATTCAGTGCATCTTTTACCTTAATTTCTTTTAAAAGTCGTTGTCCTTCCCTAAATTTTTGAAGTCTTTCTCTATCATTCCTACTATCGTTTAAATATTTTCTTGATATTTCATCACTATTTGCTTTTAAATTTATTTTCCATTGATTTCTTCCACTTTCCAAATCACCCTTTAAATAATATATAAGTCCTTTTAAATTCAATGAAGCGGAATTTCCTCTGTCTTCCTTTAAACTTTTATTACAGTAATCAATGGCCTTTGACAGATTCCCCATATCATAATTTTTTATAGCTTTCGCATAATATCTTTTGCTTTTTTCCATATAAATCACCACCCTAATTTCTCAATCCCCAATTTAAAATTTTATAGTTTCAACTTTCTCTAAATAATTTTTCATTTTTTCATCTAAATACTCTTTTATAGTAATATCTATATGATTTTCTTTAACTTTTACTTCTTCTATTTCTATAAGTGCATTATCTGCTTCATAAATAACTTCTTCATTAAAATTATCGGTATTTAACTTAATAACCTTTTTACCTAAAATCATATTATTTTTATCTATTCCAGTTGTTACCAATAAATCCTCATTATTATACCACTGAGCATTAATCATAACTTTACTATCCTCATTTTTTAATAAATCCAATTTATTTATATCATTTGAATTATAGTCCCTAATTAATAAAACGTATCTTTCTTGAAATTCTTCAATCAATGCAAACTCTTTAGTTTTTTCTTTATTATAAAACCATCTTATATCATCATCATATGTTTTTACTTTTATATTTTTGAAAAATTTATTTTTATTTTCAATTGAATAATTGCTTGGCTCAACTGATTTTGTTTTTAAATCTTTATCTTGAAAACTGTTAACATTAATATTTTTTAATGCAATAAATACAATAAATAAACATGCCGCTGACAAAGCTAACATCTTATTTTTATTTAAAAATACTTTCTTCTTTTTAGTATATTTATTTTTATCTATGGATTCCATTACATTGTTTTTAATTCTTTCTAAATTTATTTCATCTAAAGAACATATATTTTTAAATTCTTCCTCTAGTAATAGTTCTTCCTTATATATTTTTTTGCATTTTTCACAAGTTGAGATATGGTTTTTTACTATTATTTCTTCTTTTTCATCTAATAAACCATTTATATACAATGAAATTTTTTCTTTATCTAAATTACAATTCATATCTCTCAACTCCTTTTCCACTTTTATATTTTTTAAAATTTTCTCTTGCTTTATAAAATCTTTTTTTCACTGTAGATTCTGGCATGTCTATTTCTTTTCCAATTTCACTAAAAGTCTTTTTATATTTGTATTTTAAGTAAATAATTTGTCTATCCATATCTTTTAAATTATTTATATAATCTAGTAATATTTCTCTTGTTTCTTTATATTCTATAAATTCTTCTGGTGATATATTTACAGACTCTAACTCCTTTACAGAATCTATACTTTGTTCCTTTATTAATTTGTTTTTCCTAATATAGTCTATAGTTTTATTTTTAGCGATTTTAAGTATCCATGTAGAAAACTTGTATTTACTATCATATAAGTATAATTTATTATAAACTGTTATAAACACCTCTTGAGTTATATCCTCAGAAAGATGCTGCTCTTTTAACATACTATATATAAACTGAAAAACAATATTTCCATACTTATCAACAATAATCTCAAAATCTTTGGTATTACCATCAAGCACACTATTGACTAAGTTAATATCACTTAAAACATCAACTGTGGTCATAAACTTACCTCTTTCTATATAAATTTTCTATTAGACATATGAAAATAAATAAAAAGTCAAAGATTCAAAGCTATTTGCACTGAATATTGGCTTATTATATATTTGATTATGCCTTAATAAATCAACTTTTATGTATTGTCTACGATTATAGGGTTCCAAGCATGTGCGTAAAGCTAAGCCACYTTATTCCAATAAAATATTTTTCTTTTAAGCTTTTAATACATTATGTAATAATAAAGATTTTAAATAAGCTATTCATTGAAAATTGATTTAGAAACTCTTATAGATTTTTGTTTGATTTTTTTGACCTAATCCAAGGACGGATTAGCCGG